>DUES01000160.1 GCA_011192055.1 Dehalococcoidia bacterium | reverse complement strand
CATCTGTGTTATCCTGTGTTGACCTGTTGGCTCGACGTGTCACGTTATGTTCCCTCACATTGCATTCTGCATAATTATATACGGTATGGCAGGATTTGGGAAAGGGGTGGAGGGGTGTGCTTTACTTTCCTTTCGTTCAGCTTCTATAATCAGGTACGACCAGCAGGAGGCGGACAATGACGGAACTCAGTCATGTGAACTCAAACGGCGAGGCCCGCATGGTGGATATAGGCAGTAAGGCTGACACGGTTCGTGAAGCTGTGGCCAGAGGCCGGATACGGATGAAACCTGCTACACTTGAGCAGGTCAGGACCAACCAGATGAAAAAGGGCGATGTCCTTGCCGTTGCCAGGGTGGCCGGTATCATGGCTGCTAAGAAGACACCTGAACTGATACCGCTCTGCCACACGATACTTATTGATGATGTCTCTGTTGAGTTTGAGCTGTCCGGCGAAGACTGTATTGAAATTACGGCACGTGCAAAGAGCACCGGCAAGACCGGAGTGGAGATGGAGGCACTGGTAGCCGCCTCCGTCAGCGCCCTGACAATCTATGATATGTGCAAAGCGGTGGACAAGGGCATGATGATAGAAGAGGTATGCCTGGAGAGCAAGACGGGCGGCAAGAGCGGTACCTATCAGCGCAAAGAGGGCTGAATTTTAACCACAGACAGGGCGGCAGCGGTTATTACCGGGTTGCCTCCCGGACCAGATGTCCAATCTCAGGCAGGATTACCCTGTCCATTGCCAGGGTGGCAGCACCCAGCGAACCGGGGAAACAGAGGATGACCTTGCCGTCAATCACACCGCCGGTGGCACGACTGAGAATACTGCCGGTCCCGATTTCATGGTAGGTAAGAGACCGGAACAGCTCCCCGAAGCCGTCCAGCTTTTTCCCCAGCATCGGTTCCAGCGTATCCACCGTAACATCACGGTGACTCACGCCCGTGCCGCCGCTGGTGATGACTACCTGGACATCGTCCTGTCTGACCAGTTCCAGTATCTTCTGCCGGATACTGTCCGCCTCGTTGCGGAGAATGCAGTACGCTGCTACGCTGTGGCCATTATCGTTGAGCCGCTGCATAATGAGCTTGCCTGACTCATCGTCTGCCTCAGTCCGGCTGTCCGAGACGATCACCACGGCGCAACTGACGTTTGCAGGGGCAAGATGCCTGTGTTCGTGGTATCCCATTTATACTCCATACCATTTGATTATTTATTTGTGCCTGATTCCTGTCAGGTATATTATACTGCCTGGTTTTGAAATATCCCAGGTTTAGGGGTGACAGATATTGCGGCGGCCTTTTTCATGGGCAGACAGCCAGTACTGGAACCGGACCTACATGTAGTCTTCGCGGGGCGGGCTGAAGGTATCTATGACGGTTGTCACACTGTCACCACTGGCAGCGCTGTGCTCGATATTACCGGGCACGGTGAAGGCGTCACCTTTACGGCAGATACGACTCTCATCACCAATGGTCAGTTTCATTTCGCCCTCTATTACAATTCCCGTCTGCTCCTGGGGATGGCTGTGAATCGGTATGGAACTGTTGGGCTGAAACGTGACGTGGGAAAGCATTACGTGCTCTCCCCAGACCAGTTTCAGTACAATCCCCGGAAAAGGCTCCCTTATTTTGAAATCTTCCGGAAATGTAAAAAACATACGTAAACTCCTGCCCTGTATTTGAACTTAATAATACCACAGAGCATGCAGACTTTCGCCAGTATCCGGGGAAAAATGACTATTCTTATATCCTGACCTGTCGGTATATACGGATAAATTATCATAAGGACCGTATAAGAAAGTGGAGAAATAAAGGCGATTGGGCTATTATTGACCTGTTCTTTACCCGATATGTCCTGCTGTACTGTTCCGGGTTGCTGATTACGAGGCGGAGGAAAGTGATGCCTGACGAAATGGATTTGTCTTTTCTGGATAGACCGGAGATACTCCAGGTACTGTTTCCGATTGTCTACTCCCCTTTCCAGATACCTGATTTCCTGAGGTCACGGTCTGCTGCTCTACCCGTTCACCCGGTAGAGGTCGGAGACGGAGTTACCATTAACTGCGGGTTCTGGGTATGCGGCAAGGAGAAACCTTCAGTCCTCTACTTCCACGGCAACGGTGAAACGGTCTATACGCACGAGTGGGTAGCCCCGTACTATAACTGGAGAGGCATAAACCTGTTTGTTGCCGATTACCGTGGTTATGGCTCCAGCGGTGGAAAGCCGACTGTTTCCAACATGGTGTCCGATGCTCATATAATTTTCCGGTCATTCAAAGAAAAACTGGCCGGAGAGGGGTATAAAAACAGTCTTTTTGTCATGGGACGTTCCCTGGGAAGTGTGCCCGCCATCGAAGTTGCCCTGCACTTCCAGGATGAACTTCGCGGACTGATTGTCGAGAGTGGTACGGCAAGTAATTTCCGCCGGCTCAGTGACAGCCTGGAGGGCATGGCTGAGCCGGGTATAATTGATGATGAAAGCCCATTGCTGAATGGTGTTAAAGTACGGAAAATTAACAGGCCTACCCTTGTCATGCACGGTGAATATGATGATATTATACCTGTAGAAGAAGGCAGGGAACTCTACCGGAATTCCGGGTCGGGAGATAAAAAAATTGTCATTATTCCCGGAGCAGGCCATAATGATATCATGATGAACCAGGACTTGTACTTCGGTACGCTTGAAGAGTTTATCAGGACCCACGAATAAAGCATGACCCGGGAGGAAATCTGTATGAATGAGCTTATTGAAAGAGCGGCCGGAGATATTATCAGTTCCAGCTATGTGATTGCCCTCACCGGGGCAGGGATGTCCACGGAATCCGGTATTCCGGATTTCAGGGGACCACAGGGTGTATGGACAAAAAACCCGGAAGCTGAAAAGCAGGCGTATCAGGGCTACCGGAAGTTTCTCGAGGACCCCGGGGGTTACTGGAAGGAAAGGCTGACGGCCGGTACCAGCTCACTGGGTGAACTGGGGGTGCGCGAACCGAATACCGGTCATTATGCCCTGGTGGAGCTGGAAAAGATAGGAATATTGAAGAGTACTATTACGCAGAACGTAGACGGTCTTCATGAGAAAGCCGGAACGCAGAACCTGCTGGAATACCACGGCACCTACACCAAGTTGCGCTGTATTTCCTGCAACGCCAGGTTCAGGCGTGATGAGTATGACCTTGAAAAGCTCCTGCGGGAGGACCGGCTCCCTCCCCGTTGTCCCAGATGCCAGGGACTGGTCAAAGGTGATACTGTTGGTTTTGGTGAGCCTATCCCTCAGGATGTAGCTCAGCAGAGCTTGCAGGAAGCCTCGAACTGTGACCTGATGCTCATCTGCGGGACTTCGGCCGTGATTTACCCCTTCGCAAATTTACCCAGGGTAGCCAGGCAGAGAGCCAAGGTGCGAATGGGAGAAGAAAAGGATTCTTTTACTATTATAGAGGTCAACGCTGAGCCTACTCCGCTGACCCGGGAGGGTATTTCCGACTACATAATACAGGGCAAGACCGGAGAGGTTCTTCCTGCGGTGCTCGAAGAGGTAAAGCGAGTGCGACCGACGGTCAGTCAAGGTTAACCAGGTACTTGCATCCGGCCTGCAGATTTTTAAAATGCTAACGCCTGTTACTCTTGCACGTAACAGGCGTTTACTATCCGGTTCCGGACTGCTATTTCTTGCCTTATACACCGACTCCGAGGGGAAGCAGAAGTTGTTCAAGCTCAGCGTCTTTCTCCTCAAAAAGCTTCATGCAGGCGTCTACCACCCTCGTATCGTAGAGGATACCTCTTTTATTGATAATTTCCCTCATGGCATATTCCAGGCCCAGGGCGGGACGGTAAGGCCGGTGTGACGAGATTGCTTCAACAACGTCGGCAACACCCAGGATTCGTGCTTCAAGGATGATGTCATCACCGGAAAGCCCATACGGATATCCGGAGCCGTCAAGTCTTTCGTGGTGCTGGATTATGGCCTTTTTTACCGGCCAGGGGAATGCTATCATTTCCAGGATGTCATAGCTGACTTTCGAGTGGCTCTTGATGATGTCGAACTCGGCGGAATTCAGTTTGCCCGGTTTCGTCAATATCTCGGCAGGTACCGACAGCTTACCTATATCGTGGAGCAGTCCGGAAATACGTATGCCCCTTACATCCCATTCCGACAGGTCCATTGCCCGTGCTATGGCACAGGCAATGTCGGCTACCCGCTTCTGGTGACCGGCGGTATACGGGTCACGGGTCTCCACGACCAGTGACATGGCGTGGATGATTCCATCCATTGCTTCGAGTAGTTCTCCGTGCTCCTGCTGGATACTCTCGTATGCTATCGCATTCTCGATGTTCAGGGCCACTCCATGTGACAGTTTTTCAAGTAATTGCCGGTCTTCGCTTGAATAGTGCACGCCGGACAACTTTCCACCTATCAGCAGTATTCCAACCAGTTGCCCCTCGGTCTTGAGTGGCACCATGACTTCAACCTGGTTCTTTACCAGGATATCTTTTTCCTTGCTACCCAGTCCTTTGAGAGCCGGAAGTATCTCGATGTCATTACTGTCCACCGGGCCATTCTCGTATTTCATCGCGAGGACAAACAGACTGCTGGCACTGAAAGAGATGTGGCCTGACGAATTCTGACCGTAGTACGAGTGGGTGACATAACTACCCGTCTTTGGTGATGGCAGCAGCAGGTAAACGTAGCGACTCTGCATGCCGTTGGCAATAGCAGTAACCAGAGATGAAGCCAGTTGCCTGAGGTCAATAATATCCCTTGTTTCCCTGGTGAACCTTTTCAGAGCTTCGAGATGGTCGTACCGTTCCCGGTAGAACCACCGGTCTACGATACGCTGAAACATGGGGATGATTGGCTGGAAGAATGTGAAGACCAGGAGAGCAATCAGGACGGAGACTATTGTAATCGTTATCGATATTGGGCTCAGAGCGGTCTGGAAGGCGCTGCTGAGCAACATTGCCATGCCCCCGAAGATACCCAGAACAAGCAGACCTGCCATTGAATACGCAATACCTTTACGTATCATAAACTTCATTTCAAGGAGGTCATAACGCAGCATTGCTACTGTGGCCAGCACGCAGAACAGGATGTTTCCAACAATCCCGAGCGGATACATGCTGATACCGAGGACGGGCAGGTAGTCGGTGGTGCCACCGATAAACATGGCGATAACACCGGCAATGATGTACTGAAGCCGTATCTTTTCATCCACATTGCGGGACTGCTTTCCGCGCTTGACCAGTATCATCAGGCCGAGTACCAGAGGTACATAGACGCTGACCACATAGGCCGGAAATAGAGGACCGACGATTGGTGCCTTGCCATACCACATCATCTGCATACCGGTGACCATTAGCCTGGTAGGAATAAGTGAAAGACAGGTGAAGTACAGAACATAAGGCAGGTAATGGAGCCATCTTCTTGGTGTTGCTCCGGTGAGATTGACGGTGAATTTGTAGAAGAGAATAGCGGCGCTGAATATGGCGGCAAAAACGAATTTTTCCCAGAGCAGGGCTCTTGTAAGGTCAGGGTCGAGACGCATGATGAAGATGAAGATACCCCAGAGTGCCATGCTGAACAGGAACAGGAAGAACGGCTTCTGCGCAACGTGGCGCTTGCCTCTGACTATCAGCAGTACCAGCAGGATAAGACTGAAGACAATTTCCACAACGGGTATTACCGTGTATGCGGTCAAATTCGGCTTCTCCTTATCCTGGTCCCTGCCCGGGACAGTATTCCTGCCATACAGGCTTCTGAAGCCTCGACAGGTTTATGATATTCGCTGTATCTCTATTTAAGACACCGGTATTTTCTGTTTATTGCTGATGCGCAGCAGTTCTGACAGGATATTCGCCGGGACATTCATCCTTGGAGGTTTGCATTGCATCAACTCGGCTCCGCTGTCACGTTGTTGCACATAATAGTCCCCGAAAGTCCCCGGACAGAGGGTCGTTACTTCCAGGGGGCGCATGTCCATCATTCGTTCCAGGTCCCGGTATCCGGGGTCACACCTGGTCATCTCTTTGTGCAAAGCCTGTGTGATACTTTCTTTTGATACCTCGTCCCGCAGTTCAATGTACAGGTGCAGTGAGGTCTTCTCATCGTTGACCTCTTTGCTGATAACCCAGTCTTCCTGGACTATGCCTGCATTAGCAATTGCCTGCGTGATTGCTTTCTCACTTATCCTGGTAAAACCGGCAATATCAATCAGTTCATCGGCCCTGGTCTCGAATACCATCTGGGGCAGCATGACCTGTGCTTCCTCGTCCTCAAGGGCTGTAATTCTGACCAGGTGCCCCAGTCGGTACCTCAGGAAGGGCATGCCGTAGAAGCTGGAAATGACCAGCTCGTAGCGTTCTCCCGGTTTGACTTCGGAGAACAGTACTGTCCTGGGCTGATAAAATATATCTTCCCTGCTGCGCAGCCATTCATCCTCGGGAAGGAATTCAAAGAAATTGGAATGCGGCAGCAGTGTAAGGTCCTTATTATTCCAGCTTTGCAGGGCCATAATACCGGCCTCGGTGCAGGCATGCAGTTCGTAAGGGTATCTGCCCCAGTACCGGTACACCTGTTCCCGGTAGACTGAAGTATCTATTCCCCATCCAATCAGTGCCTTGGTTGGCCAGAGGTCTTTGGGCAGTATATTCCTGTGTTCCAGTTTGCTGCTCAGAAAAGCACGGGCCAGCCTGGGAAAGACTCTGGGGTTTGATAGCAGACCGGACTTACGTTTGCCTTGAGAGAGCCTGTTGAAATCGTTACCGAGCTTGACGAGAACACTGGTCATAGCTACCAGTATGTCTACTCCGGTCTGAAGCGACAGCTCGAATCCTTTGGCCACCTTGTCCTTGAAGTCCATGCTGTCCTGCTCATCAGCGGTCATTACCGGGTTCAGATTAAAGATTTGACTTGCTCCGGCAGCAAGAATTCCGGATATATAGGGACTTGGTGCCACGTTAAACAGCACTTTGTCACCGGTAGCGAGAGAACTCTGGCCACGTTTATGTGAGCAGGCGAGAATAAACGCGGACATCAGGTTATCGATAGCGTGCTGGTAGAACTCCCTGGTGTAAGGGACCTGCTTGAAGGTGCCCGACGCCCCTGATGTATGTGCCCAGACATACGGCTTGAAGGATAGTGCTTCCTCGTTAGCAGACTCAAATTCAGGAAAATAGTCCTGGTATGAACTGAGCGGTACCCGCCTGCGGAACTCATCGACAGTCCGGGGTATACTGTTTCCCATCAGCTTTCTGCTGATTGGGCTATCAGCTACCTTCTCCAGTTCCTGGAGGAGGAGTGTTTCCTGTATTCCCATAAACTGTTCGGTAGTCAGGTCAAGGAACCCGCAATATTTCTGCCATCCCCGGTCATCTTCCGATTTTATCATCGGGTGTGGTGCACTTCTCACGTTTTCCTCCGCTTTCTATTCCGGCAATTCAATCCAATCCAGACATAAGTACACTGAAGTCTTATTCATTCATCCACTATATGTCAGTACTGCCAAACAAAGACTAAACAGAGGGTCATACTTCTTAACGTTTACTAAACAAAGATACCCTCTGCTCGTTATTTAAATTATGAATCAGGTGAGTCACAGCGCTACTACAGAATGTCTCCGATTTATCAAAGGTTAATCACAATTACTGTCCGAGCCCGTATTCTGTTCGAGTAGTAGAGGGTAAAGGAGTACCGGGTCAAGTTGCAGAGTAGATGCCGGGATCATCTCGAACAGACCAGGCAGGCTATATAAACAAACAGAACAATTTTCAAAAATGCCCTGTGGGATATTTGAGTTTAACTGATGGTTATCATACCCTGCTTGATGGCAAGGACCACGGCCTCGGTGCGGGCGTTGGCGTTCAGCTTGCGCAGAATAGAAGTCACGTGGTTCTTAATCGTCTGTTCGCTGATACCCAGCTCTATCGCAATCTGCTTGTTGAGGAAGCCCTTGGCAACGTAGTCAAGGATTTCTATCTCTCTCGGGGTCAGGGGAGACATGATATCTTCGGTATCTTTCTGCCAGGTGAGTTTCTGGAATTGAGACAGTACTTTCTCGGCTACCTTGGGACGGTCGGCAAGACTCTCATTTATCGGGTGCTCGCCATGGGCGGTTCTTTCCACCGCGGCAATCAGTTCTTCGGTATCGCTTTCTTTGTCAAGGCAGGCGGCTGCCTGCACCTTGAGCGCCTGGAAGAGCTGGTCATCATTCGGGTTTGAAGTAAGGAGGACTACACCGATGTTAGGTGAACGCTGTCTTATCCGCCTGGCAAGGGATAGTCCATAACCGTTATAGCCATCAACATCAACGACAGCTACGTCCGGGGGCGAAGTGTCTATACCGTTGAGGGCTGCGTCGCTGAGATCGACCGAACCAACGACCTCCATTCTCTCCGTGCTCGTCAGTGAATGCTCAATTCCATGTCTCAGTAAACACTGCTGACTGACTACCAGTACTTTTATCCTGTTCATCGGTGAACTCCTTTGTCTGTATGTCGACTGCTGGAACGTTTCCCAGTAATCAAACTATACAGTCCGGATGCTAAACAAAACCTTAGCATATCGGTCAAAGTTATAAATATTTTCTAAATTTACAGAGAACCGCAGCAGTAGTTGTAATACTGAAGCAGGATATATACATGTCCCGGTAAATAAGCATCCTGTCATAGTTGTTTCAGCGAAATCGTATCCGTATCGAGTAAACTAGCCGGTAATCTTTACTGCTTCTGCAGCACGGCAACTCCGGTTACCTCCCCGCTTCTTGGCCTGGTACAGTGCTGCATCAGCGGCTGCCGTTATTGATTCTGCGTCGGAATTGTTATCCACCCAACCTGCAACACCCAGACTTACCGTTGTCCGTGTATCTCTATCAATGGTGCTGGCAGCCAGATGCCGGCGAACTCGCTCGGCTATCTCTTCGGCAGCATCGACCGGCGTCTGCGGCAGGATGATGGCGAATTCGTCACCACCGTACCGGAAAGCCCTGTCCGTGTTCCGTATCGAGGTCTTTAGGTTATTACCAACCTTTTTGATAAACTTGTCACCGGCAAGGTGCCCATAACTGTCGTTGATGGATTTCAGGGAATCAATATCAATGATTATGAGTGAGAAGGGACTGCCATAGCGTGAGCAATGGTCAATCTCCCTGGTTATCATCTCATTCATGGCACGCCGGTTATGCAGGCCGGTGAGATCATCGATATGTGCCATCCGCATTGCCTCACCGTAAAGTCGGGAATTCTCTACCTGGATAGCAATCTGTGCTGCAACCCGTTCCAGAGTATTGATATGTCTCGAATCGAAAGCATCCGGCATGCGACTGGCCATATCGAGACTTCCGATAACGTCTTCACCCGTAATAAGGGGAATATGGACAACAGAACGGAACCCTTGCCGCAGCAGGTACTTGCTTCTGGCAAACCGGTTCTTTGCCCTGATGTCTGACTCCACTACTGTTTCCTTGTGCATTTGCAGCCAGCTTGCGGGAGTATCCTGCAGGGGCAGCCGATCACCTGCCTGCCACGAGGAACGAAAAGCAGAATATACTGCCAGGAAATAAATCTCGTCTTTATCAATCAGAGAGATTGCCGACCAGGAGATATCCACCATCCTTCTCAGTTCGTCTATCAGGCTGTTGTAGGTACTCTCAATATCCAGGCTGGAGGATATAATAACACTGGAGCGGTTAATCACCGATAACTCTTCTTCATATTGACGGCGCTGCTCACGGAAGAACCCTTTTTCCATTACTACTGCCAGACGGTCGGTAAGGTATTTAAGCAGCATGGAATCTTCAGTGGTATAGTCTCCTGATTGCTTCTTTCCGATTACCAGGATACCGGTAAGGTTATTGCGACTCAGCAGGGGTACGAGAAACTCAATATCCCTGGATTTTATATCATCCACTTCCTGCTTCCATGCGGTGCGCAGTTCCGGCAGTACTGCCATGTTTTCTCTGGTGAATACCTTGCGTCCTGTTTTTATTGACTCCGTTAACGGGCTGTGGTTACTGATACTGAATCCGGAAAGGTCATTACCCGGTCCTTCCGGTCCGGAATACATGGTAATATAATCGGTCTCACTCAGGTTGAGAAAGAGCAGAGCTGCTTTCCTACAGTCGATTGCCTCTATTACCAGTGACAGAAGCTCATCAGCCTGCTGCCTGAGGCTGGTCTTGCCGTCTATCTTGTCTGTGAAATCGTTCAGCTTCCGGTAAAAGTCGGGCTTTGGTCTGCGGAACGCCCTGTTGCTTATTACGGGAAGCAGGTTACGCAGGTTATAGACCGCTACTGCTACTATGATTGCGACAATAGTTGCCAGTATTGCTGTCCAGTAGTTAACATTGAATTCAAAAAGGGAGTTTAATACCATAAACAGGACCCAGTAGCAACCCGCACCGGCAACACCCAGGCTTGCCCAAGCCATCCCGCGTTGCAGAAGTGGCCGAATCTGGAATTGCCTGTGTTCGGTCAGCGCATAGCTGAACAGCAGTGCGACTATTATGTACCCGACTTGAACGATGGGCAACCACTGGTACTGCAGGAAGACCCCTGCCAGTGTTGTTGCCGATATAACCAGGATGCTGACATTCAGAGTGAAGGCCATGTTGTGGGGGATTATGGTATTTGCTGAGCGCAGCTTTTTCTGGATTGCATAGCGACTGTGTTGAAGCAGTGCCAGGATGGGGAATGTCATCAGAATCGTTCCACGGTCATACCAGAGTATATGGCTGCCCTGCGGGTCTGTTTGCCGGAGTACTACCAGGATGGCCATCACGGCAACGGAACCGTAAGCGGGCAGTAACCAGGCTTTCCTTTCTGATGAAAAGACCGAACTGATAAAAGAGTAGAACTGCACGGCAACCCACAGGGAAAGTACGATTGATAGTGCCCCGAAGGGTGTATCATACTGCTGCACGATACCGCTACTGCGCAGTAATTCCGAAATATTACACAGTATCACGGCAAAGAGAAACCAGGTGAAATACCGCTGCCGGTTATGCCACAGCCGGGTACTGAGTCCTGTGGCCAGCAGCGGTAAACAGGCCGCTATTGCCAGCAGTATGAAGAATGTATAAGAGCTCATACTTACAAGTTATGTGCAGTATGTTACGCTTGTCAATAGGGCTTTGAGCGTGGCAACCAAAGTATCAGGCACTAAAGTACTATACGTGCAGCGCTTAAAGCGGGCTTCTAAAAAGTGCTATTTCGGCGACTTGAAAATACAGGTTATATATATTGAAGAACCTCTTCCTTATACAGTTCATGTAAAATACCGGACCGGTTAAATGCCGCAACCACGGGGCAGGAATGGCCGTTGTCTGTTACATTGTACCGCCAATTGCTGAAAGGAAGAGATTCCGGCAGGCTGCTGAAAAACCCTATTGACCAATCCCCCTGCGGCCCGGATGGGCCGCCTTTCCTCTTTCTGACCAGGGAGGGGTGCCGCACCCTTAATCCGTGAGTCCAGGTTCAAAAAGCCCACCTCATGGGTGCAACATCAGATTCATGGATTTCCGTGTCTTTGCGAGCTTACCTGCTGGTGTAGCCAGCAGGTAAGCTCGCCTCCATTCTAAGAGATTACGACAATCCCTGCGGGATTGCTTCGTCCCCTGTGGCTCCTCGCAATGACAGGTGAGGTTTCCCACAGAGAATCCACGGATTAAGGCGCACCTTCTGAGGGGCGTTCCCTCCGGGTTCCTCCTTTTTCATCACCCTGCTGCGGGTCACGGGGCAACAAGTACTTGCCCCGGAGCAGTGTTCCTTACAGTACCATTTACCGGAAACAGCCATGCAGCAGTACTATTCCCGCACACCGGTAATGTATGGAATAATGGCCGCAACCCCCTGTTGAGTTCGCTTTTTCAGGCTCAAAATCCCTGGCAAAGAGTACTTTATTCCTATTAGATGACCCTGACCTTTTTTCCTATACGGACACGTGACCATTGACTCATTGAACTCTGTTTTAATTATGTTATGGTGATAGTAGAGCGAGAAAATACGTGACCAGAAGGAGGCACAATAATGAAAAAGCTCTTAAGGCAGTTCCGATATGGAGAGAAAGGATTTACCCTGATTGAGCTGCTCGTCGTGGTCGCCATCCTCGGCGTCCTCGCAGCAGTAGCTGTCCCCAATGTCGGTAAATTCATCAGTGAGGGCAAGACTGAGTCCTATTCGGCGGAGTTGCACAACGTCCAGACTGCGGTAATGGGAATGCTGACGGACGCTGCCAATGGTCAGTTGGATTCTTTGTTTGGTGCCACGGCTGACATGTCCTCGATTACTGCGACAGAGACTGTTGCTAATGACCTTAACCTGAGTATGTACATGGCAGGTCTTGACACCAATGGACTCGTGAAGTCGGGATGTAGTTACACCTTCACCACTGAGGGGACAGTCGGCCAGTCAACACCGTAAGATATAGTCAGAATTCGCCTTCTGGCGCTCAAGGTAAAAGGAACCCCCAACCGGTCCGGTTGGGGGTTCCTTCATTTTGTGTTGTGTTTTTAAAAGCAGGTGTACACTGAGTGTGGTATGGGGAATAACTATTGGGCAGCAGCGAGAGGCCGTACCGGGGGTGAYGAGTCCGGGTTAACTGTACTGATCATTTTCTCTACCTGKTCRGGTTCGTTGCAGAAGGCAAATACGCTGTCCCGGCTGATRAGCTTCTCACGGAAGAGGTCMAGRAGTGCCTGGTCCAGGAGCTGCATWCCRAGTCGGGCRTGTGTGCGGATAAGGTTGGGTAGCTGGTAKGTCTTTCCTTCCCGGATAAGGTTYCTGACGGCCGTGTTAGCCAGCATGATTTCAATTGCRGGYACACGTCCGGAATCCTCGGCCTTTGGTACCAGCGACTGACAGAGGACGCCGACCAGCAGAGAYGCCAGCCTTGATTGTGCCAGGTTCCGTTCTTCGTTAGGGAAGAGGTCAATTATYCGCTCCACAGCCTSTGAGGCACTGGGGGCGTGACCGGTTGTCAGGACAMGATGACCGGTATCAGCGATAGTTAAAGCCGCCGATGCCGTTTCGAAATCCCTCATTTCTCCCACGAGAATAACGTCCGGGTCCTGCCGCAGTGCACTTTTCAGGGCATCGGCAAAGGATATTGTGTCTGTTCCAATCTGGCGCTGGCTTATGGTGCACTTGATATCAGGATAGAGGTATTCAATCGGGTCCTCAATGGTGACTATCCTGCGACCCTGGGTGTGGTTCAGGTAGTTAATCATTGCCGCCAGCGTGCTTGATTTACCGCTGCCGGTCGGGCCGCTTACCACTACCATACCCCGTGGTTTTCTAACCAGTTGTCTGCATATATCGGGTAAACCCAGGTCGTCAATATTCGGAATAGTAGCCGGCAGAATACGGAAGACCAGGCTGGTTGTTCCCCGTTGCCTGGCAGCGTTACACCGTATTCGGCCTACGTTGGGGCAGGTGTATCCGAAGTCCGACTCCATGGAATGCTGGAAATCAGCCCTTTCGTCTTCCGAGGCTACCCGGGTAAAGGCATCCTCAATATCTTCGGCAGTCAGTGGTGCCATGTCGGCCTCGGGTCTTAGTACGCCATCGACACGTAAGACCGGCGGGGAGTGGACTACCAGGTGAAGGTCGGAAGCCCCCCTGGATTTTGCTAGTTGGAGAAGGGACTGAATATCCATAGTCTTTATTCCTTTACCTTCAGAATAATCATGAAGCGCATTGTTATTTCGCATTCCAGCCTTTTCATCTTTGAAACCGAGACTTCAGAGAAGGCATCGTTGCTTTGAAGACTACGGCCGTAGTCCAGCACGGAGGTTTCGTCGAGAGTATCGACCTCAAGCGTTACCGTGCCGGTATCGTGGTTGATTTCACGGAAAGCTACGTCGTTCGGCAGGAGCCCAGTCACTACCTGCAGGACTTCATTATATGTATCCTGCTGCGTTTCAAGTGATTCCAGAGCGACGGTAAAAGCATTCAGGTCCGCCTTTGTCCTATTAAGGGCTAAGGTGAGTTCCCGTCGTTGCTCGACCTTACGATCAAGGTCTGCTGTCATTGTCTCCAGTTGAGCGCGGGCTCCGTTGATATCTGATGATCCTATCTGGGCGATGGCTGCAAGGGGTATTATTATGCTGCATACGACTACTGCGCCCGTCAGCGTCAGCACCCTTCTAAGGGAAAATGACTTCGGCTGATAGGCAGGGGGCAGTGTATCCAGTTTAGTAATCAGTGATTTCAGTTTGCCTGCGGGTGATACCGATTTAAGGGCCAGGCCGGCGTTAATCGCGTAGTAGTTCTGGCGCCAGCTCTGTGGATACTTGAAGGGTAACAGGAGCGGTAAAATCGGACGTCCCAGTTCAGTGGACATAGACTTGCATATGTCCGCTTCATTTGCCAGTTCACCGGAGATATATATCGGCATATCGGCGGCAAAGGGGCTCTCCGGATTGTTGGTATCAAAGAACTCCATGGTCCTGACAAGGTCATCCATTATCATGGACAGTTTTTCCTGCCAGGAGAGGCCTTCTACAGGCAGCGGTATACTCCTGACAGGCTGTGGAATACCGTTGTTGATAATGATGATATCATAGTCTCTCGACTGAACATCGACAATCACCGCGGTGGACTTGTTTGCCAGCCGGGCAAGGGCCAGTGGTTTGATATCCATCATGCAGGGAGTCAGACCGGCACGACTGAGTGTATTGAGAATACTGTCCGCAGAGTTACGCTGTATCGCCGCAGCAAAAGCACGTATTCTCTTTTTTGCTGGAGGTAGCGTTATCCACGAGACGTATAACTCCTCAAGCGGCACCGGTAATACCCTGGCGCACTCTCTCATTACCGCTTCTGCAAGCAGATTGTCCGGTAACTGGGGCAGGTCCATAGCCAGCGTTAAAGAACGAAGCCCGCTAAGACCCAGGATAACCTTCTTTGTGGTTATCCTTCTATCAGTAAGGAGTCTCCGGACCTTGGCGATAACCTTTTCTTCATCAACGACAATCCCGCCTTCTATCAGGCCGGGTTCGAGAGAAGCCGAAGCCCACACCCTGATATTCTTGCCGGATGTTTGCATCAGGCGGATGCTTCTGTCATCGACATATAAAGTAACTGTTTTCCTGGGCATTGCTATTCGTCCTCGTAGTAGTAGATGACCATTTTTACATCGGCCTTGGGTTGCTCTTGTTCTTCCGTGTCAAGCGGGACACTGATCCTGACTGATTCCACTACTCCATTGGTGACGTCGGTATTAAGCATCAAGACAAAATCAAGCAGTTGGGGTAGTCCTCCCTTGACAATGGTTGTCACAGATAAAGTCGTACAGGGGACGTCTACCAGGTTTTCGGTGGAAACAGATGATATGGTGATATCGTTTAAGACTACTCCGCAAATAGCGGCAATATTGAAGAGTATATCGTTGGCCTCGATGCTGTCTGTTGACTCAGAAAGCTGAGCTTTGGTCTCGTCGAGGGCGTCACTGGTTTCACTGAGACTTTCCTCCATCTCGTCTAACAGGTAAACACCCTGGCTTGGCTGGAATTCAGCCAGGCTCTCTTCCGCCGAGGTTATTTCGCTATCCAGGCGGTTTTTCTCCGTTATCTGCTGTGCCTGTACCACACCCAGGCTGCTTAGAATGGCCGCAAGCACTATACCCGCGATAACGATTGGCCACCTGGTCTTTTTAACACGCAATTTTAGTCCTCCCGTGGCGGCTTACTTCGAGATATGCCACGAAACGATTTCCGTCAGTCCGAGGTGCTGCAACACACCTGCCTCTATTTTAGATGTTACCTCACCGGTACCCGGTACGGTTGCCGTAGCTGTGACAAGGTACAGGTTACCGGATATTTCCCCGCTCTCACCGACATCATTCCGGTTGGCAACAACCCATGTGTAGTGACCTTCCAGGTCTCCGGACCCGGTTGCATAGAAGGTTTGTGTTACCACGGGTTGGGATTCGGAAACGTAGGGAAGGGTACCGTGGAACTCCCAGTTGACCATATATGCCCCCTCACCATCCGTAGT
Source organism: Dehalococcoidia bacterium (assembly GCA_011192055.1). The sequence continues at coordinate 2,968 of DUES01000160.1, read as the reverse complement.
CAGGTCGGGTTCGGTCAACGTGAGATTATCGACGAATCCGGCGGCGGAATCTGTCTGATAGGTATAATCTACCGGCAGTCGTGCCCCTATTCCCACCAGGTGTATCGTAGGTGCTCCACTCTCCGGCTGCCAGTTTACGGTGATAGTGTATTTGTAGGCCTGRGCRGGKTCRTCCCASACSATTTCYCCRCYYACRCCAAGGTARTTACTRTGSYTRCCAGCCTSTATYARYTCACCGAAATAWAGAGTGAAGTCACCCWTATTCTCTACTTGCAGGGARACATCCATGTCGTTGATGCTCTCCGCAAGTTGTGCCGGGACGTCAACACTATTTTCCAGACACCAGACGGCATACTGAACACCGGCATCAGCAGCGAAATAGCCATTGACGTTCTCTTCGGAAGCACGGCAGCTTTGCAGGGCGGTGGTGGCAAGGTCCAGGGTTGGTGTGATTGTCAGGCCGCCAACGAGCAGAAACACGAGTACCAGGGGGAGGATTTGCCCCTTCTCGTCCCGTATCATGTGTCTGATAAACGTCAGTCGTTTCATTATCCTGGTCATTACACACCTATGGCTGGAAATCCGGCCGTGGTACAAAACTGTATGTCCGGCTCTCGTTTGCATCACCTGAAATGGAACATAACTTCACCGTCAGAACAGGGTCCTGATAGCTGGTGCTACTGGTACCTGCCGGGTCACCCAGGTGATAGTACATGGAATAGGCTGCAATCAGATTTTCGTCTGCACCGGTGCTGCTGGAATGGTTCCGTTTCAGCGTACCGATACCCCCGGAGATTCCCTCAATGAAGTACGTCACGGCATGATAAACCGGGTCATCACCGATATAGTCCTGTTCCGTCCATGTCAGTATTAAAAAATTTGGATATTCCAGGTTATCGACAACTATGTTTTCTGCAGTCTGGACATCACGCCCAATCCAATTACCCGCGTTCTGCAATTGACGAACGGCAACCAGATGGGACTCACTGGCGCTGACACTTCTCATCGTCTGGAAGATAGACATAGTACTGACACTGCCCAGCACTGCTGCGATGGCGCAGGTCAGGACCACTTCAATAACGGTGAATCCCTTCTCGCCTCTTCTCATCGGTCTACCTTATACCCCTGCAGAACATAGAAATCCGCTCCGGAGCGCAATACGGTTACCGTTACCTTCTGGACACCGTCATCAGGGGATTCCAGGGGTTCAGCCGTAATCGTGACCGAGAACCCGGTATAGCTCTCATCAGAGGGTATTTGAATTGGTGTGTATTGCGAGGCTTCGGGGACGTAAGCCACCTGTTTGACCGACTCCATCTGGCTCCGGGCCAGGCTCTCCGCAGTAACTCTTCTGTCGGAGATAACGGCAGCACGCGACGTGGTAGCCAGTCCACTGAGGAAAGCCACAGAAATTGCGCCAAGGACAGCCAGAGCTATTAGAGTCTCAAGGAAACTCACACCTGATTCACTCTTATTAAACAGGTCCCATATTCTGCCTGTACTTGATTTTCTCATCGTTTTTATCATGACATTCACAGTTCCAAGGTCGAGTCACGTTGCCTGTCCGTAGATGGAATACATAGCCGAGGTTAGTGACAGGGCAATCAATCCGATTACCAGGCCTATCGTCAGTGTCATGGCCGGTTGTATCATACCGATAAGGGAGTGCAACTTATCATCGGCTTCGATTTCATAATTCTGAGCCACTGCTTTAAGATTGGTATCAAGGTTTCCCGTTTCCTCACCAATTCTTATCATCTGGACCATAAGAGGCAGGAAAATGGCGTTCTTGGCCATTGGCCGGGAGAGTCCTTCACCCTTGAGCATATCCTGCTCAACTTCGTTTAGTGATTCGGTAATAACCGTGTTGCCGCAGGCTTGAGCCGTAAGGCGGATAACGTCCGTCACCGGCATTCCGGCCTGAAACATCAGCGAAATGTTCCGGCAGGAACGGGCAAGCTCCTTGAGATGGCTTACACGTCCGATGAGGGGCAAGCTTAAAATCAGGCGGTCCCAGCGGTATCTGCCTGCGGGACTCCTGGAATAGGCCAGACCCAGGACTACGAAGACTGCGATAACCATAATAATATAAATCCCGTAGCTCTTGAACATATTACCCGCATCAATCAGTAGTTGGGTGATTGCGGGTAGTTCGGCGTCCATTGAACCGTACAATTCACCGAAAGCCGGAAAGACAAAGGTGAGTAGCACTACCACCACTACTACTGTAAGCACAGCAGCCATGACGGGATACATCAGAGCACCTTTAACACCTTTAGCGGCTGCCATTTCCTTCTCCATATGGTCAGCCAGGTGGTTCAGGGTTGACTCGAAGTTGCCGGTCTCCTCACCGATGCTCAGTAACCTGCACGCGGTCTCGGAGAAGAGTTTCGGGTGCTTGTGCAAGGCTGAAGATAACTGACTTCCGCCACGTAATTCAGATATCACCTCGCCCAGCGCCATCGTAAGGTGGCGGCTGGCGGTCTGTTCCTGCAAAAGTTCCAGGGACGTAATAATATCAATCCCTGACCCCAGCAGGAGAGCAAGCTGCCGGTAGAGGAGAATAATCTCGGTCGGTCTGGTCTTGGAGAACCGGGCATTCAGCTTTTCCCAGTTGAATGTACGTGAGACTGGTTTCAGGTTAACTACCTGGTAGCCCGAATAGTTGAGCATTTCGGTTGCCGTAGCTTCACTACTGGCAGACAGGTCTCCCGTGGAAAGTGCTCCATTTTTATCGTATGCAAGGTAACGGTATGTAATGTTCCCGTACCTCCTTTGCTATACTGTATCCGTCCGCCCTGTCCCGGGAAATCATTCGGAGAAATGCACGTTACGCAGGACTTCTTCGGTGGTCGTAATACCTTTCCCGACCTTGAGCATTCCGTCCTTGACCAGGGGTATCATGCCATTCTCAATTGCCTTGTTTCGCAGTACGGAAACATCGGTACCACTGAGCAGCAGCGAACGC
>DUES01000016.1 GCA_011192055.1 Dehalococcoidia bacterium | reverse complement strand
CGTACCTTTATCAACAACCCTGAGTAAATCAGGTTCTGTCACTTTGCCCATAAGGCCGTACAGGAAAAGCCACAAAAAATCATGGAAAAGGCTGTCATCTTCAATGAGCCTGGTGTAGAGGTCAGGACGATTGGTCACCAGACTGCGGAACATCTCGACATAGAGAAGTATTATCTCTGGTGTCATTTCAGTACGTATGAAACCCTCACGCTTGCCCTCATCGATAAGGTCTATCCATAGCCGGGCAATCCTCCCAGTCATCTCCGCATCAACAAACTGCTTGATTTCCGGGTCGGCAGAGAGGATAGTCTGCAGTAGCTCACCATGATAGGCATGGCGTATCTCACCTTTTTGAAACAGCATTTGCTCCCATCGTTTCAGATAGGGACGGTCGCTGTAGATGATTGTCTGATATTCAGACACTATTGTTTCCAGAAGCCACTTGACAACATCGCGTATCAGCCCCTGCTTGCTGCCGAAATAGTTATAAATGGTTACCGGTGAAACCCCGGCTTTCTTCGCGACATCACTGACGGTAATTTTTTTTATACCGTAGTTTCTAAACAGGTCCAGGGCAGCACGCCGAATACCGTTCTTCTTTTCTTCCTTACGTTTTTCAAATCCGTTCATTACTATCTATCTCAAGGTAGTTTAATATGTTATGTATTATTTCTATACATATTATACATAATAGTATTGACAAAGTCAAGATGTAAGACTATGATATGTATAGATTGTACGATATTATTACATATATTACATTTATGTGAAGCTAGAAAGGAAAGGTGAACAAATGGCCGGAGACGCAATAATCGCCCAAAACCTTGTCTACAGCTACGGTCAACTGTTAGCAGTGGATGACATCAGTTTCAGGGTGGCCGAAGGTGAAATTCTTGGTTTCCTTGGTCCCAATGGAGCCGGAAAATCTACTACCGTTAAAATGCTTACCGGACAACTACAGCCCAGGGGTGGACAGGCCACGCTGCTTGGAATAGACGTTGCCCGAAATCCGGAGAAAGTGCAGGGTAACATCGGTGTCTGTTTCGAACTGCCCAACCTCTACGAGCAGATGAGTGCCGAGGAGAACCTGAATCTTTTTGCCAGTCTCTTCGGTATCAAGGGTTTCGATGCAGGTGCACTGCTGAAACGAGTCGGTCTTGATGGCCGTGAGCACGACCGCGTAGAAGGCTATTCCAAGGGCATGAAGCAGCGTCTTATGGTAGCCCGTGCCCTGGTGAACCGGCCCAGCATTCTCTTTCTTGACGAACCGACGGAGGGCCTTGACCCGACGTCGTCGGAAACTATCCGTAATATCATACTGCAGGAACGGGAACGGGGAGCTACCGTTTTCCTGACCACTCACGACATGATGGAAGCAGATAAGCTGTCCGACCGCGTGGCCTTTGTCGACCAGGGAAAGATAATAGTCCTGGACACGCCGCACAACCTCAAGCAACAGTACGGCAAACGGGCACTCAAGGTAGAGATAGCCAGACCGGGCGGCGGACTTGACAGCCGTGAGGTCGTCATGGATAAACCGGAGACAGCCGGCGATGTCCAGGGTCTCTTCAGTAAGGAGCAGGTAATTACCGTACATAGTGAAGAAGCCAGTCTGGAAGATATCTTCATTGAGATTACCGGACGGGGGCTTGTAGGATGAACTGGCAGATGGTCAGGGCACTCATTGCCAAGGACTTCAAACTCTATTTCAGAAACCGCTTCTTTGCCCTGATAACCGTCCTGGCACTGGTATGCTATGTTGTCATCTATTTCCTGATGCCTTCAACGGTTGACGAAACACTGGAGATGGCCGTCTATGCCCCGGTACTGCCTCCTATACTTGAACAGGCATCGAGTCAGGGTCTTGATCTTGAGCTTATGGACAGTGAAGAGCAACTCAAAGAGGCCGTTACCGACGGTGAATATCTTGCCGGCCTGGTCGTCCCGCCCGACTTCATGGACAAGCTGATGTCGGGGCAGAAAGGTCAACTGGACATCTATTTCGGTACGGACACACCTGAGGAGTTGCAGGACTCCATTATTATATTACTGGAGGAAATGGCCTACCTTCAGACCGGGCAGATGTTAAATGTCCAGGTCTCGCCGGAGGTGCTCGGACGTGACATGGTCGGTAGTCAAATCCCGATGCGGGACCGCCTGTTACCGATGCTGGCCGTTATTATACTGATGATGGAGATGCTCGGTCTGGCCAGCCTGATAAGCAGCGAGGTTGTCGGCCGTACCGTCCAGGCGCTGCTGATTACACCGATGACAATACGGGGTCTCTTTGCAGCCAAGCTGATAATGGGTGTCAGTCTGGCTTTTATCCAGGCCCTGCTGTTCATGGCAGTCACCGGCGGACTGAACCAGCAGCCGCTCATCATCATACTGGCACTGTTCCTTGGGGCAATCATGGTAACCGGCATCGGTTTCCTGGTAGCATCAGGCAGTAAGGAAATGACAACGGTTATGGCATGGGGCTTTCCCGCGTTAATCGTCCTGAGCGTACCCGCATTCGGTGTGCTGGCCCCCGGAACGGTCTCGGACTGGGTCAAGGCAGTCCCGTCTTATTATCTGGTTGATGCCGTCTACCAGGCTGCGAACTTCAATGCCGGGTGGAGTGATATCTGGGACAACCTGTTGATACTGCTCGGTGTCGATATCGTATTCGTGTGGCTCGGAATCACGGTGCTGGGGAGGAAATTGAGATGAGTATTCGAAGAATAGCCATCCTGCTCGGGAAAGACTTCAAGTACGGCTCCAAAGGTTTTGTTTTCATCCTGGCAATCATTGCCCCGGTACTGATTTCCGTCGTCCTGAACCTGGTATTTGGCACCTTCTTCTCACAGACAGCAAAGCTGGGCATCAGTGACCAGGGTAATTCCCGACTGATGGACCTGATATCGGCATCAGATTCGGTGCAGACCCGCACCTACACCTCGGCTGAAACCCTCAGGAAAGCAGTCGAAACCGGCGCTGTAGATATCGGTGTGTCTCTGCCGGTAAATTTCGACGAGGTTGCATCAAGTGGAAGCTCTACAGTCCTGACTGCCTACGTGTGGGGTGAAAGCCTGGCCAAGAACCGCAGCATCCTGGTGGCAAGCATAAACAGCGCTGTACGCCAACTGGCTGGCCAGGAAGTACCGGTCCAAATCGAAACAACTACACTGGGGGATACTCAGAGTGTGCCCTGGAGCGACCGCCTGCTCCCGTTTGTGCTCCTCTACGCAGTGACTATGGGGGGCATCATGGTACCGGCCAGCCTGATAGTGAATGAAAAGCAGAAGCATACACTTACGGCACTGGCAGTAACACCGACCTCACTGATAGAAATTTTTGCTGCAAAGGGGCTGGTAGGCGTAATCCTGGCAATGGTAATGAGTGTCGTTATCCTGCTCATGAATCAGGCTTTTGGAGTACAGACCGGGCTGCTGATGATAGTACTCGGGCTGGGTGCCGTGCTGGCAGCGTTGTTCGGACTGGTGCTCGGGGCACTGGTCAAGGATATCAATACACTGTTCGCCACTATCAAGGGAATCGGAATACTGCTCTATGCACCGGTTTTTGTCTATATGTTCCCCCAGATACCGCAGTGGATTGGTAATATTTTCCCCACATACTATATCGTTCAACCGGTTGTGGAAATCAGCCAGCAAAACGGTACATGGTCTGACATCATTTTTGAGGTCGCTATCCTGGCGGGACTGATTGCTGTCATGATTGCACTGGCAACTTTAGCCACCAATAAAATGAAACAGCAGGAAGCCTAGTAAATTACTGTAATGAATATTTTGACTTGTTGCTGTATTCACTATCAATTCATAGCCTAGCAGGGTGATGAAAAACTCTTTCAACCATCCCCCTGACCCCCTTCCTGTCCAGGAAGGGGGAAAATATTGTATCTGGGGGACACCCCCAGACCCCTGCCAAAGGGGCTTCGCCCCTCTGGACTCCCCTTTTTCAGCAACCTG
>DUES01000159.1 GCA_011192055.1 Dehalococcoidia bacterium | reverse complement strand
ACCGGATGACCATCAGGCTGACAGTACCCTCCGGCGTGGAACTCAGGGAAGGCATGAGCGCTACCGCCAGCATCATTGTTGAGAGAGCTACAGATGCCCTGCTGGTACCCAATCAGGCAATCAGCGGCAGCTTCGAAGAACCGGTAGTAACCGTAATGGTAAATGATGAGACCCAGCAGAGAACAGTCACACTGGGTATCAGTGACGGACTCTGGACCGAGGTAATTGCAGGACTAACAGCGAATGATATTGTAGTTGTGCCGACTACCACTACCGGGACAAGCCAGCTTAACTTCGGCAAGATGACAGCTCCGGGAATGGGTGGTGGCTTCATCAGGATGAAATAGCTATTCTTATCTGAGGTAATTAAGCATGATTAAGCTTGAAGATATATTCAAGACATATCAGATGGGCCAGATAGAGGTTCACGCTTTGCAGGGTGTCAGTGTCCGAATTGAAAAAGGAGAAATGGTCGCCATCATGGGGCCGTCCGGCTCGGGGAAGTCCACTCTCATGAATATTATCGGTTGCCTGGACACACCTACATCCGGCAGCTATATCCTCGATGATTCCGAAGTGAGCCGGATGTCCGACTCGCAACTGGCCGAGGTAAGAAACAGGAGGATTGGTTTCGTCTTTCAGACCTTTAACCTCATTCCCCGTACCACGGCTATAGCGAATGTAGAGTTACCTTTATTGTATGGTAACGGGGCTGACAGCAGAAGCAGAGCACTGGAAGCCCTGGCAAAGGTAGGACTGAGTGAACGTGCCCGGCATAAACCCGGCGAGCTTTCCGGTGGAGAGCAGCAGAGAGTGGCTATTGCCCGCGCACTGGTAAACAATCCCTCCATTATCTTTGCCGATGAGCCGACCGGTAACCTGGACAGCCGGGCAAGCCGGGAAATTATAGGTATCCTCGAAGGGCTCAACAGGGAGGCCGGCATTACTATTATCCTGGTTACCCACGAGCAGGAAATAGCGGCGCACACAAAGCGCATTATCCTGCTCAGGGACGGCCAGATTGTTGATGACCACCCGGTGTCTCCAGTGGATTCAACGACTTCCCGGGAGCATAACCGATGAATGTATTACAGACAGCGCGTACTGCCCTGACAGCCATTAATTCCAACAAGATGCGCTCAACCCTGACAGTGCTGGGTGTCATCATCGGGGTATCGGCGGTGATATCACTGATGTCTATCGGCAAAGGTTCACAGGCAGCCATAACCTCCAGTATAGAGTCACTGGGGACCAATCTGCTCTTTGTTTATCCGGGTGCTGCCATGCAGGAAGGTATCAAGGGAGCACCGGGGAGCGCTACCAGCCTGACTCTGGAGGATGCGGAGGCGCTGGCTGATCCTTACCTGGCACCATCTGTAGCAGCGGTGGCACCGCAGGTACAGACTTTTACACAGGTGATAGCCGGCAGACAGAATTCTTACAACCAGATACTGGGAGTGACGCCGGAATACGAGTATGTACGTAATTTCCCGGTGGCTGAGGGGGTTTTCATAAACGAAGTTGACGTTAGAAACAGGTCCATGGTGGTAGTCCTGGGCAGCAATGTAGCTGAGACCCTTTTCGGGCAAATGAGCCCGCTGGGACAGTATGTGAAAATAAACAGGCGCCAGTTCAAGGTAATAGGTGTGTTGGAGAGTAAAGGCAGCACCGGCTGGGGCTCCACCGATGATGCGGTACTGGCACCTGTTACGACCGTGCAGTACCGCCTGTCTTCCCAGCGTACCGCAGGCGGGCAGCAGAACGTGCAGTCCATCAATATACAGGCGGTCAGTCTCGAAGAGACCGATAATGCAATCGAGCAGATAACGTCCATCCTGAGGGAACGTCACAGGATTACGGGTGAGGACGATTTCACGATTACCAGCCAGCAGGACACCGTGGAAGCATTGCGGGAGTCTACCCAGGTATGGGTCGTCTTCCTGGGAGCCATTGCCGGCATATCCCTCCTGGTTGGCGGCATCGGAATCATGAATATCATGCTGGTATCCGTCACGGAGCGCACCCGGGAAATCGGTATCCGCAAATCAGTCGGGGCAAAACGGCGGGATATCCTGATGCAGTTCCTGGTAGAGGCCGCTTTCCTCAGCCTGACCGGTGGAGGAATTGGTGTACTGGTGGGCTGGGGTATCTCGCACTTTGTCTCCGGAATGAACCTTAGCGGGACCGTAATACAGACCGTGATGTCAGTAGACATAGTTGTCCTGGCAGTCTCAGTTTCAGCGGCTATCGGGATAGTATTCGGTCTCTACCCGGCCTACCGGGCTGCACGGTTGAATCCCATTGATGCCCTGCGCTACGAATAATAAAAGAGGAGAACTGACCCATGAAACAAAAACCATTTCTTACCCTGCTGGTTAGCATAATCGTGCTTGGAGGCATTATCGGCGGGGCATTCGCCGGAGGTATAGCAATCGGTAAAAGCCAGGCGGAAGAAGCCAACCTGGATCTGAAAAGTCAGTTCGCCACTCGTTTCGGTGATAAAGGTATCCTCAAGGAAGGGGTAATTCCGCAAGACCCCTTACTTCCCGAAGGACTGGGAGGTTTCATGGGCAGACAGGGGACTATGGGAACCGTTGAGAGTATTGACGACAATGTTATTACGCTGGAAACAAAGACGGGTGTTATCGAGGTCACGGTTGCCGGTGATACTTCCATTCAGAAGATGGGTGAAGGCAGTATCGGGGATATTACACCCGGTGATACTGTCACCGTTACGGGAGAATCTGAGGATGATGGTTCCATTGAAGCGATGAGTATCTTTATTACGCCATTTGTGAAAACACCTTAGAGGAAATCCCGAAGCCGTTTACTTAACTATCATGCCTGAACCTGCGAAATTCACGCCTGCGGTGGAGCACTGTCACTACCGGCCTCAGGCCTGGCAAAGAAATAGTTGGGGAAAGGGACCCCGTAGCCCCGTGATTGCTTGCTGAGAGCAGAGAAGTACATTGCCAGCACCAGTTTTTCCCATGCAGGTAGACCATTTCCAACGGACACTCCTGCACCGGGGCAGAGGCTCAGTTCTCCCCGACCGTATGCTTTTCACATGGTGTCAAGCACTTCATCTCTTGTGCCCATGATGCCCTCCTCACCGGATGATACTACGTGTGCAGCCGATTACGTGGTTAACCCTCGTTGCCGTACAGATTCTTACCATCCGACTACCGGATTAAAAACAGCGGCACCACTCTACCGAGACAGCCTTTCGCGGGAATTAGCTTTAGAAACAGAGCATTCAGGTCAGGCCTGTTACCAATTCGCTGGGTTGCCGGTCTTCCGGGTGCGTCAGTTTGCGGTGTGCCAGTGGTTCGCAGGGCGTCCCGGGCGGATACGGGTGTGAGCGGGGATTTTCCGGCCGCCTTCAGTCCGCCCTGGATACATCCCAGTGCCCCGACAACAATAGGTGAAGCGCTGGAGGTTCCGCTGAAATGGTTCGTGTACCACTTATTTTCGTCACTGCCGCCCTGCAGGTCACCATAGCCGGTTGACGTAACCTCCCGACCCCAGCCCTGGGCATCGACGAGTTCACCATAATTGGAGAAGTCAAGCCTGGAACGGTCCGGGCCATGGTTGGCTCCGTGCGTACCCGGCGGAGGAGCACCCGCACCCACGACAATAGCCCCTGAATCCCTGTTGCTGCGGTTGTACGGATTGGTCCAGCTAGCCGGAAAACCCATCGCCGGGTTGTTATAAATGGTATCACCCAAGTCCTCAGCACCATTACCGGCAGCCTCAACCACAAGGACACCCCTGGAAGTGGCATATTTGATAGCATCGAAATCATCCGGCCACCATTCAATAGCGACATAACCCTTCTGGTCCGGGCGAGACTGAAAGTTGTGCCTGGGACCGGGCCGGTGCAGTTCGATGAGAATGATATCCCCGGCCTTCAAGTGGTCCGCAGCCTGCTTGATGGCGTTTGCGGAACCCTGTCCCGGACCGAAAATGGATACACCTCCAAATACCGCTTCCGGGCATATGCCTTCAACCCCAAGACTGTTTCTGTCCGCACTGATTTCACCGGCGACAGCGGTGCCATGATTTCGCCAGCCAAGATCAGTTGTCGGTATGCCTCCTACAACACCACTGAGCTTTAATAACAGGTCTTCATGGGTGAACCGCCATGCTCCTTCGATATCAATAATACTGAACCCGGCACCTCGTCCACCCGTACGTGTCCAGGCGTAGTGAGCGTCAATACCGCCGGGAGCAGGCCCCAGGTACCCCTGGTCTGTGGCAAAATTTGAAGTGGCCGGCGGTGCTTCCGCCGTAAGTGTTATCATCTCATCATCGAACAGACCGGCTGGTTCCGTTGCCGGCTTGACATAGACGGCATCAACCAGTGGTTCCCTGCTGAGTTCCTCCACCAGTCGTTCGGCCTCTTCGGCCGGTACGTCGTTCGAATAGTAGACGGACAGGTCAGGAACTTCAACGCCGGTGGCAGCCGCGATAGCCCCGGTCTGATTCAGAAGACCTTCTTCAGTCTGGTCAAACATCCGGCGTATTCCCGGACCAGGTACCTGAGCCAGACGGTTTTTCACAGGGGTAACATCAGCATCAGCAATAGAAGTGAGTTCCGTTCCGACCAAACGCACTCCCGCATCACCTTTGAAGCGGGTTACTACCTCCACCATCCCCGGAGGTATTGGCACAGTTGGTTGCGATTCTCGTGACTCTGCTACCATAGTGAACCTCCTTTTCTCACCATTGACCATGCCGGTCAGGATTTATTTTACGTTTTACCACCTCCTTTTCTACGCATGAAAGAATACCTCAGGGTAATTCAGCTTCGGGCTTTATATATGCTGCCTCTATAGATTTCTGATATTGAAGCTCCCGCTGCAGAGACTGTGCCCGGTCTGCATCAACAATGTGGATGATATACCGGTACCGCATATACTCGGGTACGGTACCGGCATTGTTATCAAACAGGGATTCCACCTGTGCATCCGGGTATCCGAGCAGGATGTCATTAACCGGACCAACAGCCTGCATCGAAGGGCTGACGAACACACCACTCCTGTAGTTCACACTGAATTCCGGCTTGAACCATACGACAAGCTGTACCATTGTCTTTCTTACCTCTTACTTTATCTTCAGCAGATACCCTTCAAATGAAATGACGGTACTATTCCTGGAACCCTGTACTGCTTACCGCTTTGACCTGAGAATTTTACCAACCTCTTCCTCGTCGGATGCTTCCCAGACAACTCCGTTCTTGATGACATATTTCCAGGTCAGTTTACGGCTGTTTGCCAGGTCCGCCGGTGTCGTCGAAAGCAGCTTGTCCTCAGTTACCTGTCCGGTCAGGCGCGGATTGAAAATGATATCCTGGAGTTGAGCCTGGTCAAGGCTTTTCTCCCTGGACAATCGTCCTATTCCCTGGTAGTAAGCCCACTGGACGAAACCGCTGCAGATATAGGCGTTGATGTTCATTCCTATTACGCGCGGCACATGGACTCGTCGCCGTGCAGGGTCCTTTTTCAATCGCTGCCACGGGTAAAGTACGGCAAGTATTATTTGTCTCAGTATCCTGCGTGCGATTGACAGTATCAGTTTGTGGTCATATTTATCATCAATCTCCTGCAGAGAAAAACCCCTTATCTTTCTGCCATATTGCAGTTTATCGCTCTGAAACCAGTCGGTTTCCAGTCTCTTGATACCGACATCATATTTTTTAGGTCTTTCAAAATAGTGAGCAATGTTATGGATATCAATTCCTGAGCCACCGGATTCAATAATAAATGTCGTATTGTATCCCTGTTCAGCACTCCTGATAACGTAAATCATGAAGGCATGATTCCAGTAGCTTCCCGTACCCAGTCGAATCAACCAGCCAAGCAAGCTACCCTTTGACCGTGACAGCATAATATCTACTCTTTCCAGTCTGTCACCTTCCACAAGGACCTGCATTGGTGTGCCTTCCAGTTTTGGCATGGCATTCCTCCTTTCCCCGGTGTTACTATCCACGCTTTATGAGGCTGTGCAACGCTTCCACCAGGAAATATTTGTATATCGATTACGGGCTCTTTCATGAAACCCGTCTTTGTCCATCCGGTCCAGTGGCAGAAACCTGGTCCACCGCCAGGAGTTCCATATACACTGCTGCTGAATAGAAAAGGACACCAGTTACCGTATGCTTACTTACGGGTCCGGTGCCCTTTTTAGCTGTCTACCACCCACATCCGCCGAAAAGCCACTTTATCAGCAGGGTTCAGGCTGGGATATATACATTCACACTTATTACCTGCTAAAAGCGTCCAAATTCTAGTATTCCTGAAACGTGCTGTCAATCTCCATATGGCGTAATTTGACATGGGGAAGGGAGAGATTTTACAGGTCTGAGGGTTGGACAGATACGCGGGTATCAGTTTCCCTGGTGGGATTACAGTCGTAAAAAAAATTGGAGAGGGGGCATCCCCTCTCCAATTCACGGTACTGTTTTACCGGATAGCTTATCTCAAGCTCCGGAGATAGAGTAACCGGTCTAGAAGTGCGGTTTGCACAGTATCTCTTTAACTTTCATATCAAAGAAATCACTGGTATTAACCGGGCTCAGGACAACAGCGGTGTCCGCTCCCCGCCCGGTTCCGCCAATAGCAATGACATCCTCATCGGTGCGTACCAGGCCGGAATCAGCGGCCATCAGTGCAATTTCACAGACTACCTTCATACCCTGCCCGAAGACACGCAGTGTATTGGCAATAACGTCCCCCACCAGGTACATCTGGAACTTCTTCCGCATTGCTCCGCCAATACCCGTAAATGCATGACCGGTCGTCAGGACGATACCACCCTTGCTTTCAACCTTTTTCTTGTTCTCCTCGGTGAATTCCTGTACGTCTGCTTCCCTCATACCGGTAACGTGGGTAACAACGATTACTTTCAGGCCTTCAAGGACCTCGACGCTGCGCACTGCGGTATCTCCGACGGTGGTAGCTACAACGACAGTCCTGATACCCAGTTCTTCAGCACGGACTTTGGTAATACGCAGGGTTTCTTCGGTATTTTCCGGACCGACTTTATCGAAATATACAGTTTTTCCTTCCATTTTGACCTTGTACCTCCTTATTTGAGTAATTCCTTTTCTCACCTGATAGAGTAACTTCAAACTGTCATAAAGTCAAAAGTGATGACGCAGACTTAAGTGCGGTAATATAAATGAGTCCCCGCTGATTTCTACAGGTGCCAGCGTGTCCCTCCCGAAATTTTAAGCAATCCTTATAATAACAGGCATATATCTTTCTATTTGACACTCTAAATAGCCGATGTTACACTTCAAGTGACCTCACAATGGTACATATCCATCGCTTTTATTGATATGCACGACTATGAAGAGAATCGGTATTATTTACCACCCCACTAAAGTGGCCGCTGCGAAGCTGGCCGTGGAACTGGAAGAGCTGGTTCAGGCCAGGGGTCTGTCTGTCTGGCTCTGCTCTGCTTCGGAGACCGATACCGCCCGGGAACAGGCTGAAGGTACCGACCTGATTGTCAGCATTGGTGGCGACGGTACGATACTCCGCGCCGCCCAGGCGGTTGCCCCGAGACCGATACCTATTTCAGGCATAAACCTGGGGAACCTCGGCTTCATGACAGAGCTCAGTGTCGACGAGGTGGAGGAGAAGCTGTTTTCACTGATTGCCGGAGAAGGCTGGCTTGATGAGCGGTGCCTGCTGGAAGCCGAAATACCCGTTTCCGAGGCAAACCCTGGACCGCAGCGGTTCTATGCCCTGAACGACGTGGTGATTACGCACGGCGCTATAGCCCGCATGATACACGTCGAAGCGAGTATCGATGACGAACCGCTCACAACGTACAAGGCAGACGGGGTGATTGTCTCGACAGCCACCGGCAGTACAGGTTATTCCCTGGCTGCAAACGGCCCGATTCTCCATCCCCAGGCACAGGAAATGCTGCTTCTGCCGATAGTACCCCACCTCAGTACCAGCTACAAGCTGGTACTGCCGCCAGCGACAGTTATTAAACTAAAGGTTAATACTGACAGAATGACCTTGCTGACCGTGGATGGCCATATAACTGCAAATATACCAAGCGGTACCATTATTACCGTGAAGCGAAGCTCAAGTACAGTCCACTTCCTGCGGATTCATAACAAGACCACCTTCTACGGCTCGCTTGACAAGAGGTTGAAAGGAAAACAGCCCTGAGATGGAATCTGTTGAAAAAGCCACCATACGCGATGTCGAGCAGATGCATCACCTGATAAACTACTTCGCCGATAAAGACGAGATGCTGCCCCGACCGCTAAGCGAAATATACGAAAATATCCGGGACTACTTTGTAGTCAGGAGCGGCCCACGAATAGTCGGCTGTGCCGCCCTGCATGTCATGTGGTCGGATATCGCTGAAGTGAAGTCGGTGGCAATTGATGAAAATGCCCAGAGACAGGGCTTCGGCTCCCGGCTGGTGCAAGC
Source organism: Dehalococcoidia bacterium (assembly GCA_011192055.1). Next base: position 12,174 of record DUES01000159.1, on the reverse strand, counting down.
CTGTCTTCAGGAAGCAGAATGTATTGGTCTGCCCACCGTATTCTGCCTGACCTATAAACCCGCATTCTTTGAAAAGTTCGGATTCTACCTTATTGACAAGATGGAATTACCCCGAAAGATATGGACGGAATGCTACCGCTGCCCCAAGTTTCCGGACTGCAACGAGGTAGCCTTGCTCTACCACCTTGACTCATCCGCCACAGTCCGGTAAGCTACCCGATACCCGGTACGGGGAATCATGCCTTTTCAGATACTGTTAAATGTATTAAGTCTCCAAAAGTGGAATGGAGGTTGCGGTTGACCGGGGAGAAAACACTATCAAGCCGGACAGTCTTTGACGGACGTGCACTGAAGCTGCGAATAGACACTGTGCAGACCGTAGACGGCAGAGAGTCCACCAGGGAAATCGTGGAGCACAGTGAATGTATCGTAATTGCTGCGGTAGACGGGGACGACAACATACTCCTGGTCAGGCAGTACCGCAAGGCGATTGAGAAGGAGCTCCTCGAGATGCCGGCCGGAGGAATTGACCCCGGCGAAGATGCAGATACGGCCGTGCGACGCGAGATGCAGGAAGAGACCGGATACCTGCCGGGACGAGTGGTAAGACTGGGCGGTTTCTACTCTGCTCCGGGTTACTGTACGGAGTACCTTCACCTCTACCTTGCCACAGAACTTACGCCCAGCCGGTTATACGCTGAAGACACGGCGGGGATTACGCTCGTTCGGGTACCATTAAAGGATATCCCCGGCCTGCTAAGCTCGGACAAAATCGAGGATGCCAAGAGCATTGCCGGGCTGTATATGTACCTGGCGCACCGGAAAACCGTCTGAACGTATCTTTTAACCTGAAGCTGCCGTCACATCCGGCTACAAACTGGAACAGGCTGGAGGGATTATATGATTACCGGAGTTCATCTTCTCTTATCCTACAAGTGCAGTTTTGAATGTGACCACTGTTTCCTGTTCTGCAGTCCACGGGCAGAAGGGACGTTCACCCTGGAGCAGATTGAGAAGGTCATAGGTGAATCGGTCAGGATTGGAACGGTAAAACAGGTCTTTTTCGAAGGTGGTGAACCCTTTCTTTTTTATCCGTTGATGGTCGAAGGCATCAGGATGGTTCGTAACAGCGGTCTTGAAGCAGGAATTGTAACCAACTCGTACTGGGCGACAACAGAGAAAGATGCCGAACTCTGGCTCCGACCTCTTGCCGAATTGGGTATTGCCAACCTCAGTCTGAGCGATGATGCATTTCATTACGGAGATGAAAAGGAAAACCCGGCCAGTCATGCCCTGGCTGCGGCGAAAAAACTGGGCATACCTGTCAGCGTGATTTCCATTGAGAAACCCCGCATTGAAGAGGTGACCGCCAGTAATCAGGCACGTGGCGAACCGATTATTGGCGGCAACACCATGTTCCGGGGCCGGGCGGTTGAAAAGCTGACGGAAGGCCTCCCGACAAGACCGTGGAAAGAGTTTACGGAATGCCCTTATGAAGACCTTAAAAATCCGGCCAGGATACACCTTGACCCGTACGGAAATGTCCACCTCTGCCAGGGATTATGCATGGGCAACATGTGGCAAACGCCATTATCCGAGCTTATCAAAACATATGATTACAGTTCACACCCGGTCTGCCGACCACTTGTAACAGGCGGTCCGGCATTACTGGCTTCAGAGCATGGCGTCGGACCAGATGAAAGATTTATAGATGCCTGTCATCTCTGCTATTCTCTCCGGCTGCGGCTCCTGGACACGTTTCCGGACTATCTCGCCCCCCGGCAGGTGTACGGTTTATAAAAAGACCTGAAAAAGCATAATTCATTCAGAAAAGGATAGAGTATCCATGGCTATTACCGTCAACCGGCGCGGGATTGAGTTCCTTGAATATTATCCGGTCGCAGAGCCGGCTCTGTATTCGGACGGATTCAGACCCCTTCTTTTCACCTTTATTATCATCAGGTATAACGGGCAATTCCTGCTTGTTCATCACCGGAGAAGGCAGAGCTGGGAGCTGCCGGGCGGTCACATTGAAGATGGGGAAAGCGCCCGTGATTGTGCCGTCCGCGAGTTATATGAAGAGACGCTCCAGACAGTTGAATCACTGGAATTCAAAGCAGCCCTGAAATTTTATGACGGGCGCCGCCACAATACCTTCTTCAGCGCGCTCTTTTCAGGACAGTTATCCTCACCGGCACCATTCCGCTGCAATGACGAGATTTCGCAGATAACCTTCTGGGAATGGGGTACGGATATCGGCTATACGGATGAAATCGATACCGCCGTAATGGGTCTCCTGCGGGCCGGGCGTGTTTAGAACGCCGCTATATTAAGGGTTTTATCGTAGGAACGGTCAAAGACCTGCCTGCCGGCGATATACCCACCATTGGTTGCCTTGAACCGCTCCCTGGTTTCATCCGGGGTGAAACGATAGAAGATGAAATCGCTGGCCACACCATCAGGTCGCAGGAAGCAGTTTGGACCAAGGACTACAATCAACTCGTCGAATTCAAAGGGTTCATTCACCCTTACCGGCGTACCTGTGGGGCAGTTGTTCATCCTGACCGCGACCCGCGAAGGACCAATAGTACCGTCGTAACCCGGCTGGGGTCTCCCCCTGGGCACCTCCATGCCGTAGACCTGCTGGCAGAGGTACCGGCCGATGTCGCCGATATAGTCCCGAGAGTTGATAACCCCCAACTGGTTAAGCTTTTTCTGCCCGGAGAAAAATTCTCCCAGTGCCTCAGATACAGCTTTGTCCATACAGTACCTCCCGGTTAGCCAAGCCGGTCAGACAGCTTGCGGCCGCCCATGAGATGCATGTGGAGGTGGGGTACAAGCTGTCCGCCCTGCTCACCACAATTAATAACCACCCGGTAGCCGCTTTCGGCAATACCCTCGCTGCGGGCAAGCCGGTTGGCAACATTGACCATTTGGGACACCAGTATTGACTTCTCTTCAGTGAGGTCCGACAGGCCGGCAATGTGTTCGCCGGGAATTATCAGTACGTGTACCGGTGACAGCGGGTTAATATCCCGGAAAGCAACTACCTTATCGTCTCTGTATAAAATGTCGGAGGGTATGTCACCGGCAACAATTTTACAGAAAATACAGTCCATGTCTGTTACCTCCCTCTGCGGTATTGGGCTTTACCCTGTTCGGACAGATCGCCACCGCGGGCATCATTGGCGACAATTGCCGGAAAGTCTTCGACAACGAGCCTGCGTATTGCTTCAGGACCAAGGTCTTCATAGGCGACAATCTCCACCTGCCTGACAGACCGTGCTATCAGGGCAGCCGCTCCACCTATGGCAACCAGGTAAACTCCCCTGTATTTGACTATTGCTTCTCTGACGGCTGCGGACCGGTCTCCTTTACCAATCATTGCCCTCAGTCCGTATTCAAGCATGCGGGGCGTAAAGACGTCCATGCGACTGCTGGTGGTAGGCCCGACTGAACCAATGACCTGACCCGGTCGTGTCGGTGACGGTCCGGCATAATATATTGTCTGTYCCCGGATATCCACAGGCAGTTCTTCGCACTGGTCCAGGGCTTCAACCAGCCTGCGGTGGGCYGMGTCCCGGGCAGTATAGATAGTCCCGGAGATAAGCACCCGGGTCCCGGCAGTAAGGCTGTCAACTACCTCGGCATCCATTGGGGACTCTATGCGTAACGTATCGATTTTATATACCTCCTCCCGCTTCTATGGGGGGTTATTCCTGCTCAGAAATCAATTGTAGCAATATCACCCACCACACGCAACGGGTAACCTGCCGATTCCGTTGACAGTAAGCTTCCGGTTAGCCTAATATAGCTATCAGGTAAACTGCAGGAAGCCTGGAATTTTCCTGTAAATAACAGGGCAGGAGATGAGAGAATGACTGACAGATTGAAGGATAAAGTGGCCATAGTCACCGGTGCCGGTGGCGGTATCGGTCGTGGGGAAGCCATAGCCCTCGCCTCTGAAGGTGCTAAAGTTGTTGTCAATGACCTCGGGGGTGCCCCGGATGGGACCGGTGCTTCGTCATCTATGGCGGACAAGGTAGTAGAGGAAATCAAGGCAGCCGGCGGAGAGGCTGTGGCCAACTATGACTCGGTAGCTACCTGGGAGGGCGGCGAGAATATTATCAGGGCAGCCCTGGATGCTTTCGGGAAGCTTGACATCCTGGTAAATAATGCCGGCATCCTGCGTGACCGGATGATATTCAACACCACCGAAGAAGAGTGGGATATCGTGCAGAAGGTCCACCTCTACGGTCATTTCTTCACCACCAAGCACGCCTGCGTCCTCTTCCGCCAGCAGCGCAGCGGCCGTATTATAATGACATCTTCAGGCTCAGGACTGGGCAGCATGGGCCAGGCTAATTACTCGGCGGCCAAGGAAGGAATCATTGGTTTAACCCGGACAGTAGCACTGGACATGGGTAAATACGGGGTCACCTGCAACGCCATCCGCCCGAGCGCCGGGACACGGTTGACACTTACCGACGAACTGAGGGCTGCCTGGGAAAAGTCCGGCCGTCTTGATGCAATCAAGCGTGTCGAGGCATCAAAACCGGATGATATCGCCCCGCTGGTAGTATGGCTGGCTTCAGACGAATCCGGCAATATCAATGGACGTACCTTCCATGTCGAGACGGGATACATAGCTCTTTATTCCGAACCACAACGCGAACGGATGCTGGTCAAGTCTGAAGGGTTCACGATTGACGAGGTATTCGATGCCATGCCAACCACGCTGGCGGCCGGCGTGGTCAACCCGGCCCCGCCACAACCGCCAAAGGGACAATAATACGATTGCTCCAGTAAGTAACTACTATCTGGTTAGCTAAACGGGGGCCCGCCGGCGGGCCCCCGTTTTTTCATGCTTATGTTTGTCATACAGCATAGGAAAATAATAGTCTTTGAGCGTTTTTTATGTTGTCGTAACGCCTATATTCCGTGATGACAATTACCGAGTCCACCCGTTTGACAAAAAAAATTGATGTATATACCATTAGGCAAAATGGCCAGGGGTTGGGAATGAAAGTGATGGTTACTGGAGGAACAGGGTTCGTTGGTTCCCATACTGTGGCTGAACTGATTAGAAATGGGCATGAGGTCCGGCTATTAGTACGTTCGAGGGATAAAATCGGACCAGCTTTACAACCTCTCGATGTACAAGATGTAGATGCTGTCCAGGGTGATGTCCTGGACCGAACATCAATTGAGCGTGCTGCGGAAGGATGCGATGCGACAATCCATTGTGGGTCAGTATATTCATTAGACCCAAGAGCTGCAGAGATTATTAGAAGTACTAATGTAGCCGGTACTGAAATTGTACTAGATGTAGCTCACCGTCTCGGGCATGACCCCATTATCCATGTTTCCAGTTTTGTAGCTTTGATAGGTGCAAATGGATCCGTCCTTACCCCTGATTCTCCCCCGACAGAACCTCCCGGTACATATTTCAGATCAAAAGCTGACTCAGACCAGGTTGCCCGGAAATTCCAGGAGATTGGAGCGCCGGTTGTTATTACCTATCCCGGCTCTGTCTGGGGACCTTATGATCCACATCTCGGAGAAAGTTGCCAGATAGCCCGGAACATACTAAAAGGTATCTGGAGGATGACGGTGAAAGGTTCGATACCGATATCAGACGTTCGTGATATCGCCAGACTTCATACTGTTCTGATGGAGAAAGGACGCGGGCCACGAAGATATTTTACGCCTATGTTGAATGTAACATTAAAAGAGGCTATGTCTATTATTTCGGATGTTACGGGGCGTAAACTGGATACCGTCTCTTTACCGGGATGGGCTTTATTGTTGCCAATGAAGGGCCTGGATTCCTTACAAAAATTCCTGCCGTTACGGTTGCCTTTCAATTTCCAGGCCGTTTATTCTGTATACCTCAACCACCAGGCGGATGACTCGGCTACCAGAAATGACTTCGGCATTGAACCACGAACCTTAGCCGAAACAGTTACAGACCAGATTCGCTGGATGGCACAACAAGGATATGTAGCTCCGTCTTTAGCAGGCAGTCTCTTCTCTCGGTAGAATAGATATTTTACCTGCTGCCCCTTCCATTTCCTGGCATAAGTTAGTACCTACCACTGCATGAACACAGGTATAAACACCCGATGGTGCTTAGAGCACCGCTTCCCGGTGGCGGGCACTGTGACACTGGAAGTTTATGGCCAGCGGAAGGCTGGCAATATGGCACGGCAGGACATCCACGTGTACCGCCAGCGCCGTTGTTTTGCCGCCCAGACCGAGCGGACCGATACCGAGGTCATTAACCTGCACGAGGAGGTCCCTTTCAAGCTCAGCCATCTCCGGGTCTATACTCGGTTGTCCCACCGGACGCAGCAGGGACTTCTTGGCAAGCAGCATCGCCGTTTCAGCCGTGCCGCCAATACCTATGCCGATAATTACCGGGGGACAGGGCTTGCCACCGGCTTCGTCGACAGCGTTCAGCACCGTCTGTATTATGCCTTCCCGGCCATCAGCCGGTTTGAGCATTGCCAGCTTGCCCATATTTTCAGCGCCCCCGCCCTTGGTCATAACCGTAAGGTGCAGCCGGTCGCCCGGCACAATCTCGGTATGGACCATTGGTGGCGTGTTATCCCCGGTGTTTACCCGGGCGCTGAACGGCTGGCGTACCATGGATTTGCGCAGGTAGCCCTCTGAATAACCCTGTCGGACACCTTCTTCAATGGCGGAATAAAGGTCACCCCCGCGAATATGAGCATCCTGGCCAATGTCAAGGAAGACTACTACCGTACCGCAGTCCTGGCAGAGCGGATGGACTCCTTCACCGGCGATTCGGATATTTTCAAGGAGCTGCTGCAGAATATCCCTGCCCAGCGGAGACTGCTCGGTCTCCTCGGCCCGCCGGAGAGCAGCAAGGACGTCTTCACCTATCTCATAGTTGGCCTGCCGGCACAGTCGGGCAACAGTTTCGGTTATGGTAACGGCTTCTATCTCTCGCATTTCAGGCTGACACCTTTCTCTTCCGCTTATCGATGGGAGTATTTTGATTGAGTACTCCCCATACGGCCGTAATCGTACCTGTTATTACTCCGGCTTCAAGACCGTGATGTGTTCCCGGAATACCTTTATCCAATCAGTCGCCCACCTCAATCCGTTTCTTCAACCAGTCCAGAACCAGTTCCGGGATACGTGAATCCATCGGCTGTTTGACCTGCTTCTTGTACGTCGACAATGTTGGCGGACCTTCTTCATATCTGAGAATATGCGTAACGCCGGGGACCTCATGATACTCAAAATCGGTAGTTACAAGTTCCGCCATCTTTCCCATGTCTGAAGGGTCGGTTTGAATATCGTTGGAGCCCGTAATGGCCAGAGCCGGCATCTTCATACGGGACAAATCCGCCGACGGGTCGTAGTCTATAAACTCACGCATCCATTTGGCGTTGAGCCTGATGATAAGCTGCACCCGATAGGTGTCCCTGGTCGACCTCTTTATCTTGTCAAGCTGCTTCTGCTGTGCTTTTGTGATATCGATGCGCAGCAACTTTATCAGCAACCCGTTCAGTCCCTTTACACCGGCTGCAACCTGCTGTGCCTGCCACCTTAAAATGTCTTCACCGCGCTGTGCTGCTCCGGACAGAAGAACGGCACCTGATGCGTCAACGTCCTGTCCGGCCAGCCTGACAGCAATCAACGCACCCTCGCTGTGACCCAGCAGGAATACGGCTCCGGGTTTAATCTCTTTGCGAGACCTGACATAGTCCAGTGCTGACCGGGCATCCGTAGTGTTATCAGAGAAACCGGCAGACCAGAAATCACCTTCACTGGCACCGACACCCCTTTTATCATACCTCAGGCTGGCAATTCCCTCTCCGGCAAGCAGACCGGCAAATTCACGGAACAGGTTAATAGGATACTTTTTATGGTTTTCATTCCGGTCAACCTGCCCGGAGCCGGCAATAAATAAAACTGCCGGGAAAGGCCCCCCCGAATCCGGCATTGCCAGCGTGCCGGACAGACTAAGTCCTTCCGATTTGAAAGAAACTTCCTGCTCCATCATATGAGTTTTCCCCTTCCGGGCTTTACTCCAGTTTCATGACCTTGATGAGGTCCTGGACCGCCTGTGCCGAACCGGTCAGAGCTGCACTTTCCTCTTCAGTCAGTTCCAGTTCAATAACCTGCTCCACACCGTCCCATCCCAGCTTTACGGGGACACTGATGACGGTGTCTTTCAGTCCGTATTCACCGTCAAGACGCACGGCACAGGGCAGTATCTTCTTTTTATCGAGGAGAATGGCTTGTACCATCTGGGCAATCGCCGCCGACGGTGCATAAAAGGCACTGCCATTTTTCAGCAGTCCGACAATCTCGGCCCCTCCGCCTATGGTCCGTTCTACGAGGTGGTTGACGGTCTCTTCGGACAGCAGTTTCGTTATGGGTGTACCGTTGACGGTAGTGAGCCGGGGGACAACCACCATACTCTTCCCATGCTCGCCGAGGACACAGGCGGCAACATCTTCCACAGACACCTGGAGTTCAGTGGCAATAAAGCTGCTCAGTCGGGCGGTATCGAGACCGCCGGATAGCCCGATCACACGGTTACCGGGCAGCTTACCCTCATGGAGAGTCAAATATACCATGGCATCGACAGGGTTTGTAGCTATGACGATGACACAATCGGGTGAATGGCTGACCACATTGCGGGTTACACTCCCGACAATCTCCATGTTGGTCATCAGAAGATCGTCACGAGTCATACCGGGTTTCCGGGCGATACCGGAGGTAATTACCACCACGTCCGAACCGGCTGTTTCCTCGTAGCCGTTGGTCCCTGTCAGGCGGGTGTCAAAACCCAGCACCGGACCCGATTCCTGGATATCCAGCGCTTTACCCTGGGGCAGCCCCTCAACAATATCCACCAGGACAATGTCGGCATAATCATGCTCGGCTATCCGCTGCGCAGCGGAAGAGCCGACATTTCCGGCACCAATGATACTGACCTTGAAACGATTACTCATCAGGTTCACCTTCTACTCTAATATACCAATGTCAATTCTACTCGTTTCGCTTCAGGCAGGCAAGAGCAGGCTGTGTTTTAATGACCGGAACCGGTACTATTTTCCCCGTCATTGATATTGATAACGGCAAGTCTCCGGGAACCTGTTTTCTTCTTGACAATACAGCCTTAATCGGGGAAAATGCATATCAGACCATACCCCCTGAGTGGACGGGTAGCGTGCTGCCTGTCCACTAATTTCTTATCGAGGAGAAGACCATGCTGCAGGCACTGACTGACCTTACCGTGCTTGACCTTACCCACTACGTCTCCGGGCCATACTGCACCAAACTTCTGGCTGACTATGGTGCCGAGGTTATTAAAATAGAGAGGCCCGGTATGGGAGATGGTGCGCGGAGGCTCGGGCCGTTCCATGGCGATGTCCCGCATCCTGAAAAGAGCGGTCTTTTTCTCCACTTGAATACCAATAAAAAGGGCGTAACTCTTAACCTGAAAACTGCCACCGGAGTTAAAATATTCAAGGAACTTCTCAAAGACGCTGATATCCTGGTGGAAAATTACTCTCCCAGGGTAATGCCCGCTCTTGGCCTGGACTACGAAACCCTTGAAAATATCAATCCCGGTGTGGTTATGACGTCTATCTCCAATTTCGGGCAGACCGGTCCATACCGTGACTACAARGCAACGGAACTGGTCAGTTTCGCCATGGGTGTCCACATGTTCAACGAGGGCGARCCCGGYCGCGAACCGCTGCGGTTCCCCGGATACAAGTCRCAATACCTGGCGGGGACACATGCAGYCGCCGTCACYATGGGAGCCTGGTTTGGCAGCAATGCAGCCGGTAYCGGCCAGCACGTGGATGTCTCCATCATGGAGTGTATGGTGGCTCCCCCGGAAGGAGCCGCTTCACTGATAGGCTATGCCTTTTCCGGGACGCAGACAGGCCGGCAGGGGTCGCGCCGGGAGGGAGCATTCCCGTGGGGCGTTTATCCCTGCCAGGATGGTTACATATTTGTCTATGGTATTGTTCCCTTTTTCTGGCCACGCATTGCGGCGTGGATGGAGATGCCTGAGCTTGTGGATGACGAGAGATTCAGTATTCCGGAAGTCAGGAGAGAACATCATGGCGACTTTGATGCTATTTTTCTGCCCTGGCTGCTGGAGCATACCCGTGATGAACTGTTTCACACGGGACAGGCACAACGGTTACCGGTCACGCCGGTTTACACCATGGCTGAAGTTCTCCAGGACGCCCAGTTCAATGTCCGCGGATTCTTCCCTGAAATTGAGCACCCCGTTATCGGCAAGGCGAAATATCCCGGGCTTCCTTTCAAGCTTCCGGAAACACCCTCTGCACCACAGCAACCGGCCCCGACACTCGCTCAGCACAACTACGAGATTTTCGGTGAGCGACTGGGGTACAGTCGCCAGGACCTGGTAAGACTGCGCGAGATGAATATCATATAAACGCACCACGAAAAATCAGCGGTTACAACAGCCGTTATCACAGGAGGTATTTATGGCCCGACTACCCCTGGAAGGTATCAAGGTTATCGACCACGGTATTGTCTATACCGGAACAGCGGCCAATGCAATACTTGCTGATATGGGCGCCGAGGTTATCAGGGTAGAGTCTATCGGACGCTTTCCCTCAATGACCAGGGGCTACCGCCCCAGACCCGCACCGGGACTGGCGGAATATCCGGGTTATGTTGATGGTGACCCCGGCGACAGGCCCTGGGACCGCTGGTTCCAGCTGCATGCCATCAACCGTAACAAGCTCGGTATTACCCTGGAACTGAACCGGCCCGAGGGAATCGAGGTATATCATAAGCTGGTGCGGCGTGGCGATATGGTTATAGAGAACTTCTCACAGGGCACAATGGACAGACTGGGACTGGGCTACGAAGAACTTAAAAAAGTCAACCCGAAAATCATCATGATATCCGCATCCGGCCTCGGGAAAGAAGGCCCCTATAAGGGTTACAGTACTTTCGGCACCAACCTTGACGCTATCACCGGGATGACCATACTCCGGGGATACCCGGATTCTGATTACACCGAGCGGGACATGATTCCGGTATGGAGCGACAATGTTGCCGCCAGCACGGTAGCTTTTGCTGCCCTGGTTGCGCTGCACTACCGTGAAAAGACCGGGAAAGGGCAGTTTATTGACCTTTCCCAGGCAGAGGGCTTTCTTCCCCACATGGGTGAAGCCGTGATGGACTACACGATGAACGGACGCACCGGTAATGCCATCGGTAACCGGGATATGTCATATGCTCCCCAGGGATGCTACCGCTGCAGTGGTGAAGACCGGTGGGTCACCATTTCTGTTACCTCGGATACGGAATGGCAGGCTTTCTGCACGGCGATCGGTAATCCTGACTGGACGAAAGATACACGATTTACAGATGCGCTGAGCCGGTGGAAAAACCAGGATGCAATGGACACATTCATCGGGGAATGGACTGTTGAGCACGACCCTTACGAAGTCATGCACATCATGCAGGCAGCAGGCGTAGCTGCCGGCCCGGTGCTCAGTCCGGCGGATGAATTCCTTGACCCGCACCTTAACGAGCGTGGTTTCTTCCATGAACTCAACCACCGTGAGGCCGGTACACACCGCTATCCGGGAATGTTTTTCAAATTCTCAAAAACACCGGCGGATATCCGGATACCACCCAACTGCCTTGGTGAGCATAATGACTACGTTTACGGAGAGCTGCTGGGTATGTCCAGGGAAGAGATTGACCGGCTGGAAGAACAGCACATTATCGGGACGGAGTACCTGGAAGACGCATAGGACAGAAATACACCTCGTGATATCTGATAGTAATCCTGTTCAGATACGGTATTCACATAACCATGTGGAAAAGCAGTCATGACAGACGATGCAGAGCGACCGGCTGATAATGCCAGCCGTACAAATAATACTATCACGGAAGCAGACCTGGAAGGTCTACCCGAACCTATCCGGAGGAATCTGCGTTATGTACGTGTCATTGGAAAACGGAGGATACGCACAGTCAGTCTGAAACAAAAGGGGTTTTTCAAGCTCAAGCCCGGTCAGAACTGGCTGCCCGTACGTGCCGGACAGTACTTTACTACGGAACCACCCGGTTATGTATGGCAGGCTACAATCAGGATGAACCCTTTGCTCTGGGTATCGGGCAAAG
>DUES01000158.1 GCA_011192055.1 Dehalococcoidia bacterium | reverse complement strand
GGTGAGCTGATAATGGACAGTAATACCCTTGAACGTGAAAAAGGGATTACTATTATGTCCAAGAATACTGCCGTGCTCTATAAAGGTGTTAAAATCAATATCATCGATACGCCGGGGCATGCTGATTTCAGCGGAGAAGTGGAGCGTGTTATCAGTATGGCTGATGGTTGCCTGCTTCTTGTGGACTCAGTAGAAGGCCCCATGCCTCAGACCAGGTTCGTACTGCACCAGGCTATGGCAAAGGGCCTGAAACCCATAGTCGTTATCAATAAAATAGACCGTAACAACTCACGGATAACAGAGGTAATCCAGCTCATCCAGGACCTGTTCCTGGAATTAGCTACCAGTGTTGACCAGCTTGATTTTCAGTTAATATATACCAGTGCCAGGGAAGGTACGGCAATCACCAAACCGGGGACGAAAAGCAATAATATCTTTCCTCTCCTTGATTGCATACTGGAAAATGTTCCTCCGCCTCAAATTACAAACGGTCCATTTCAAATGCTGGTTTCTAACCTGGACTACGACAGTCACAAGGGTAGAATAGCAATCGGCAGAATATGGAGAGGTAACATTGCTCCCCGTGATTCCGTAGCTGTTATTTCTGATGGAACGATAAACCACTACGAAATTGGAGAAGTATTTACATATCTCGGTCTTAAACGCATAAAGCTGGAGGAAGCCAAGGCAGGCGACATAGTGGCTGTTACCGGTCTGAAAGAAGTCAGTATTGGTGATACCGTTACCAGTATTGACCTGCCTGAAGCTCTGCCACGTATAGAGATTGGCGAACCTACGATAGAGATGACCTTCGGTGTGAATACCTCACCTTTTAACGGCCGCGAGGGTCATTTTTGTACTACACGGCAGTTGCGGGCACGACTTTACGGGGAACTGGAAACTAATCTCAGCCTTCGAGTACAGGATACGGACAGTCCGGACACTTTCCTGGTAAAAGGCAGGGGCGAACTGCATCTGGCTATCCTGATTGAGACCATGCGCCGGGAAGGTTATGAATTTGAGGTATCCAGGCCGGAAGCTATCACCAGGATAGTTGACGGCAACCTTGTAGAACCTGTTGAGACTCTTACTATTGATACAAAAGGTGAATATGTTGGCGTGTTAACCGAGATGCTGAGCAAACGACAGGCTCAGCTTACCGATATGCATAATGATGGTCAGGATAACATACGCCTGGAATTTCATATCCCTACAAAAGGGCTTATTGGTTTCCGCAGCGCTTTTCTTACAGCTACCCGCGGCGACAGTATCATGAATACCATTTTTCTCGGCTATGAACCATGTCGGGGTGAAATTACCACCAACCGTGGCGGTGTTCTTGTGGCATCGGAGCGTGGAATTGCGGTTACCTACGGCCTTAATAATGCCCAGGAAAGAGGAAACACCTTTATTGAGCCGGGAACCCTGATCTACGAAGGTATGATAGTCGGTATGCACGCACGGCTAAACGACATACCCGTCAATGTATGCAAGGAAAAGAAGAGAACGAATATACGCTCATCTACTTCTGACATTGCCGTAAGGCTCACTCCCCCTGTTATATTCAGTCTGGAGCAAGCCATGGATTTCATCAATAACGATGAACTGCTGGAGGTAACTCCCGGGAATATCAGGCTGAGAAAGAAGCTGTTGACTTATTCGCAAAGGTTGAGAAATAGTGCTTCTCTGCAGCGAAGCACAAAGACATAGACCGCAACCTGCCTATGATATCCCGAGGTGAATATCATCGTTCCCGAATTGGCGCAGCAGGATTTGTGTAAACATATCACAATCTTCATGTTCATACAGCACTTATCCTGTGCAGGGATGCGTCACTTCCACCTTGCTCCAGAGAGTGGATGCCGAAGTGGATAATACCGTGATAGAACTCGCCCAGAAAATGTGTGCGCTCCGGTAAGGCGTTGTTACGAGGTAGATGGGAGTTCGGTATTACCCGAAACCGCACAGACAGGTAAGCAGAAACATATCATTCCGGCTCGGGCGTACACTGCAACGGCCATTTCAGACAGTCATATACTGGAAGGGGCTGAACGGCTTTCGCTGCCAGGTATGATAGAGGTGCTTCCATCCTCAAATAGAAATAGGTAACGGGTTACCACTCAAAAGAGTAATAACCGAGTGCTGTGTCCAGGCTGCGGCGTTGCGGTCCACCGAGCCACAATTGTAATATCTTCATGTCCCGGTAATACTTCTCAATCTCGTATCCGTAGGAGTAACCGTATGACCCCATCAGTTCCATTGCCTTGTTCACAACCCAGATAGCCATCTCGCAGGCATTGTTCTGGGCTGCGGAACTTTTCGAGAGCATAACAGGTTCTCCCGGCCGACCGAACTGACCTGTCCTTTGCATATCCGATACACGCTGGTAAAAAGCTCGGGCACAATCTATTTTCATAGCCATTTCACCAATAATCGCTGCATGCAAGGAGCGTGACCTTACCGGTCTTCCGGCAATCTCCCGGTTCATGGTATAGTCTACTACTATATCAAAGCATGCCTGGGCTACTCCCACTGCGTACGAACATGTCCCCAATCTCCCTATACCTACAATGTCATGAAGGAGCTTCGCATCTTCCCCAGGACCTAGTAAACGGTTCTCCTTTGGCACCCTTACATCATCATAAAATATCTCCGCGTTAATATCAGTCCAGCACATCCCCATTTTTTCCAGTGGCTGGCTGAAGGAGAGTCCCTTACTCTCAGGAGGCACATGTATAAGGGCTATCCCCTCATCTCCGCTATCCGGGTCCGTGGTGCAAACAGTAAGATATGTAAGGTCAGAGACAGAGGCACTGCTTGGCCATATCTTATGACCATTGATAACCCATTCATTACCGTCAAGCCTGGCTATGGTCCGTATGGGACGGCCGTGCTGGGTGGGATCTTCGACATTTGCACCACCTCCCGCTTCTGTTATAGCCATGCAGGAAGCATGAGGTTTGTCATCACAAACCTTTCTTAAAAGGGGAATTGCCAGGTCCATACGACGGGCCAATATGAAAGCGGACATTGTCCATGAGACAATTCCCAGGGGAGTCGCCAGGCCACAATCACCGCGGGCTATCTCTTCAGCAACCATCGCTCCTATACCGGGGTTGACCGGTAGACCTCCAACTTCCTCCGGCCAGGACATCCTCTGGTATCCTATGTCGACCAGTCCCTGATGTACTCTTCGTATTGTCTCCATGGCCAGCTTTTCGTCATGGTGCCAGCCTCCGTCGAGGTCTCTGCGGCATGGCATAATTTCCTTATCAACAAAGTCACGGACCAGTTTTACAATTTCCAGGTCTTCGTCACTGCAGCCGGGTGCACCAAGGTACTTTCTTCTAATATCCGGTATCGTCGTCATCTCATCTCTCCTTTTCTCGATGACTATAGGTGTATGCACAACTGAAGAAGGCTGAGGTAATTGTAGCAAAATTACTCTGCTTGAACAAAACCCTGCCTGCTGGAACGAATTATGAGGACTTTAACCTTGAAGAAGCTGGAAGGTTTCACAACGGCTGCCCGGGAGTCGGGATACGCATTACGCAGGCAATTAAGAGAAGCGAAGGAGTGGTGAACGCAGGACGGCCGGCATTCATCGAGGTTACCACCCGGGTGGATACCGATTTTTCCACATAGAACCAGGTTGACTATATCTTAAGTTGTCCATGAAATAGCCCCTATCCTTTTTAAAGGATAGGGGCTAACTTATTTTACTGCTCCGCAACCGCAGTATCCAAACACTCTCACCTTACATGTCCAGCTAATCCCTCATTCAACGACTACCCAGGAGTGATAAAAACCGGTATATACTTGGTGATTCCCTATCCCTTTACCATCTCCTTGACCGTAGCGGCAATGGTCTCGTCCGAAGGGACGGCCCTCGGGCCGACGATTGCGTTAATTGGCAGGTTCTTGGCTGCCAGCCGCCTGAACGGGGTCTTCAAAGACGTAATCAGTTCAGGAGCTTCCTCGGCTACCCGGAACATGATTTCACCGGCAACACCGCCCCGTTTCATTGCTTCGTGAACGATGAGCAGGCGTCCGGTCTTCTTCGCCGATTTAACAATAGCCTCCACATCCAGGGGAACAATGGTGCGCAGGTCAACGACCTCGACACTGATGCCCTCTTTCGCCAGGTTGTAGGCTGCCGCCAGGGCCTGGTGCACCATGAATGAGTAGGTCACCAGGGTAATATCAGTCCCTTCGCGCTTGATATCGGCTTCACCGAAGGGAATCAGGTACTCCTCATCGGGTATATCCTGCGAAGCAACCTCCTGAGAACGAACGACTTCACCATCCTTATGCCCCATGTAGTAGGTCCAGGCATGGTCCAGGAACATTACCGCTCCGTCATCACGGATAGCTGACTTGAATAGTCCCTTGGCGTCGTAGGGAGTCGACGGCATGACGACCTTCAGGTACGGTGCATGAATAAGCAGGGCTTCCGGTGACATGCCATGCTCATTATCTTCTCTTGGTCCGGCGATAGTACCGTATATCACGACCGGCCAGCGATTACCTTTGCAGCCCAGTTGCAGGAACACGCCATCAAAGGCACAAAGACCAAAGCCCCAGTTCATGAAGACACCGATCGGCCTGAGGCCACGCTGGGCCGCACCAATGGTCATACCGGCAATTGCCTGCTCACAGATGGGGGTGTCCTTGATCCTGTCCCCGCCGAACTCATCAAAGATATCGCGCATCTGACCGTGAACGCCGTTCATTGATATCTGGTCTTCTCCCCATATCACCACCCGGTCGTCCCGGCGCATCTCTTCCTTAAGGGCCTGGTTGATTGCCCCAACATAGTTCATTACAGCCATTTCTGTATATCCTCCTTAACAGCCAGTCTTATAGTCCGTCAATGGCCGTTTTTTCCATCTCTTCGTAGACGTTAGTTATCGCCGGCATCTTGTCGACCTCATCGAGAGCCGCCTGAATCTCGGCAGCTACTTCTTTTTCCAGCCGTTCGACATCCGCTTCGGTCAGGACACCAAGGTCCATTAGCTCTTTCTGGTAACGGGCCAGCGGCTCTCTCTTCCACCAGTCTTCAGCTTCGCCTTTTGGCCGGTACATCTGGGCGTCACCTTCAAAGTGCGGTCTCAGGCGCCAGGTATCGGCCGCAATCAGGCTTGGCCCGCCGCCTGCCCGGCATCTGTCAACGTGTTTCTTGGCTGTCAGGTACATGGCTATCATGTCGTTACCGTCCACTCTATCGTGGGGGAAGCCGTAGCCTACGCCTCTCAAGGACAGGTCTTCGATGTTGTAGGACTTCTCTACCGCAGTTCCCATGCCGTAGCGGTTGTTCTGGATAACGAAGATGATGGGCAACTGCCAGGCTCCTGCTACCGCCATTGCTTCGTGGGTGGGCGCGCGGTTTGAAGCGCCGTCTCCCTGGATAAAGACAGCTATATCGCCGGTCTTCTTCATATCGGCTGCTGCAGCACCGCCAATATATCTGACGCTGGCTTCTCCCAGCGTACCACCACCACCCAGCATGCCATAATCAGGAGTGTAGGGAACTTCTCCTCTGACGGCTTTCCCAAGGCTCATAGCAACAACGTCTTTCAAGGTAAATCCGGGTTTGGTAAATATGCAGACCCCTGTCCTGAAATTGGGCATAAAGCAATCGGTCTTGGTCAGGTTATTACAGAAGGCAATCGGAATCACCTCTTCACCCGGCCCACGGTGAGCACCTCCGCCACTGCCGGCCAGATTACCCTGTCTTGTCCAGAGTTCAGACTCTACCCGCCGTGCGGCAAGCAGGTCCCGGTACAGTTTCACCAGAGTATCTTTGTTTGGAAGCTCCATAAGACCACGTCTCCTTTTTCCCTTTTACCAAATATAACCTTTGACCCCGCTCAGTCCATAGCTACACCTCCGCCAATATATGATGTATCACCGACGGTTTTCCTGGTATCATTATTCTGTGCTCCAGGTGTAAGCAATCTCAACTTATGCCTTCTGCCAGCCTTTTATCCGGAAACTCTGTAAAAGATATTACCCCTGACATCTTTTAAGAGCATTCCAGGGCTTGGTTATCCTTTTCACCGCAGCAGTAATAGTCTCCATTGAAGGGACAAATTCCGGACCATATGCCCTGTCAAGAGGCAGGTGCTTTGCTGCTGGGACAGGGTTTTCATTACAGATTTCCCTGTGCCGGATAATTACCCACAGTCTATGACCAGGGACTGGAAATGTCAAACTCCAGATGATTGCGCAATAGGGCGAATTGAATACCACATCCCCGGATTATTAAGGGACCGCCGTGTAGTTACCAGCCGATAATCACCCTGTGATGCCGTGGCAATTGTTACAATCCATTCTATTTACAGTAAGGGTCGTCAGAAAGGTCTCACATTTCAGGTGAAGTGCAGGATATCACAATCTGTCCATAGTGAGCCCGCACAGGGCCACAAAACGTCCAGATAATCTACAGTCGTCACTCTCTATAATCCATGCTCCGTCCTGGCAATAATGGCATCCTGAAGCTCTTTCCGGAGCCGTGTGAAGTAGGCATTATAACCCGCTACTTTCACCATCAGGTCCCGGTATTTCTCCGGTTCTTTCTGGGCGTCTTTCAGCGTCTCTGACGAGACCACGTTAAACTGGATGTGAAATATCTGCTGGTCGACAAATGTCCTCAGCAGGTCGGCCATTCTTTTTAATCCGTTCTTATTCTTAAAAACCGCAGGGTCTATTCTCGTAGTAAGTGCCAGTCCGGAGAGTACCTCAATATTGTCAAGCTTACCCATGGATTTCAAGACAGCAGTAACACCGTTCCGGTCTTTACCGGTACTGGGGCAGGCAGCCGGCGCCAGCGGCTCCCCGGCCTGTCTGCCTGAAGGGAGCGCACTCACAACCTTACCATAGTCCAGGTAGCCAGACATTGAAGACCCACCGGGGGAACTGTAACCGCCCCGCAGGTTCCTTATCTTTGAAAACTCGGACGCCCATACATGAGTTACCCAGGCTACCAGTTCATCGGCATAGTCATCATCATTACCGAATTTGGGCACTTCTTCACACATCCTGCAGATATCCTCATGGCCCACAAAATTATGGTCCAGGGCATCGCACAACTGTGCCATGGTGATATTTTTATCATCAAACACCAGCTTCTTAATGGAGGCTAAAGAATCGCCGGCATCAGCGGCACCGGTCGCATGTGTCTGCTGGTTGTTGTAACGGGCTCCCCCTTCTTCCCGGCATATACCATTTTCAATGCAGTCTGAGATAAGCGCTGACTGATACACTGTGGGGCACAATTCAATCATCTTTTGCTCGAAATCATTACCATTTATTTGAGCATTCTGTCTCATCAGGAGCAACTGTTTATAGAACGCTCCCCGTACTTCTTCAAAGGACTTGAACTGCCTGGGGTCACCTGTTTCCAGGCCTGTTTTCTTGCCATCAATCCGGCTTATGCCATTCGTCATCACCAGTTCCATAGCTAACGCGAGGTTAGTGCCAGCGCTGACATAGTACCCGGAATCCTTACCGGGTATTACCAGTTCGAGGCAACCGACGTTGGAAGCAGCCCTGGCATCCTCCAAGGTGACCGGTCGTGCGCCTGTGCCTCCCCTGGCAAGCATCTGGGCAATCCCGACATCACTGTTAATAAACTGAGAAGAACCAGACCCTAGTGAAACGAGTTCGGAGGCTTTAATCAGGAAATCGTCTGGTGATTTGCTGTGAATATGCACGGCAAACCAGGGGTCTGCCAGCCGGGTGTGCATAATACTCTCAATGAACATATAGGACAACTCATTGGTGGCATCATTGCCATCAGCCTTAATACCACCCACTCCTAGAGAAGCATGGGCATTTTGTACTTTATTGCCCAGGTAGTTCAATTTAAGGATATAGCAGTCAAGCAGTTCCTGTGCCTCACCTTCGGTTATCCGCCCTTCCCTGATATCACTTGTGTAGTAGGGGTACAGGTACTGGTCCATCTTCCCCAGGGCAAAAGACTGGTTCTGGATATTCTCCAGGATCAGCATCAGCCAGGCAAAATGATACGATTGCAGTGCTTCGTAGAAGGTCCTGGCCGGGTTTGCCGGAACCCGGTCGCAGACTTCAGCCAGCTTCAATAACTCCGCCTTCCTCTCCGTATCTTTTTCCTTTTCTGCAATCTCTCTCGCCCTGGCGGCATATCTCTGTCCAAATCCGGCAGCCGCCTCCATCACAATAATCACACCCTCAAGGAAGAATGTCTTCTTGAAATCCTCAGGGTTGGTCAGGTCAAGTCTTGCCAGACTGTCCTCTGCTTCCTGCTTTATCCCAAGGAAGCCCTTTTTAACGACCTTAAGCATGTCATGTATGTTGTGGCCGTAGTGCCAGGCTGCGATTCTGCCTGCTCTGCCCTGTTGCTTCCAGTACGGGGCCAGGTCTTCTTCGAGTTCTTTTAAATCACCAGCACCGAGTCCGAGGGCAAGCAGACGGTCCTTGTCTTCAACTGCGTCGATTGTCCCTGGGACAAGATTGGAGCAACAAGACCTGACACTGGTGTTACCTGCAATCAACTCATCAGGGTAGATATCAACCGGCATTTCCCGTAAAACCGTGGCGAATACCTTTGCCCGGCGGGTTATCATTGGTTCCCCTTCAGTCTCCCGCATGACCCTGGCCTCGATACGGACTCTTTCAATTGAGAGTGAACGTTCTATATTGAAAAAGTTTTCCCGCAATCTTTGGACTCGTGGAGTCGGTTTGATTGTAAAGACCTTGTCCGGTGCTTTGGTCTCTCTCTCTGATACCTGTACCATTGAGTACCTCCTCTTGTGCTGATGCCCAATAGCAGTACGATGGAAGATGCCGCACTGCTATTGGAACAATCGTATACCTTACAACTCCGGGTTTTCAAACTGCCGGTTTCGTTATTATTACCACCTTTTCCGGATACCAAAGGTTTGATTGTCTTTATCAGGCCATTTCAGGTGAGACGGAACACGCAATCACCCGGTAATTCGGGATGGACTGATGGTTTTCGCCCTCAGTCCATCCCTTCCATAGTCAGTTTGTGAAGTACACCAAGTACCCGGTCTCACATACTTACCTCTTCAGGTCCTGGTCAACCCAGTACCGCGCATAATATGCAAAGAAGTTAGACCCACCCATGGCGGTCCTGTGCTCCCGGGCTTTTATCCAGGGCTGGGTGAAGTTAAACGACTGGGTTGTCGGCATATTCAGGAGTGCGAAGCCCTGGACGTAGAGCATGCTTGCGTCCTTTACCAACGTCTGGAACTCGTCAAAGTCAGTTGAGCTCATGGCCTGTTTAACCAGGTCGTCGTACTCAGAGTCGCTCCAGTGGGCATAGTTCTCCACATTACCCGTCACGAAACAGCCAAGGCGGTCAATCGGGTACGTAGTTGTAGACCTCCAACCCGTAACGGTCATATCATGGACTCCCGAAATCGCCCTGCTTGTCAGTACAGCGGTACTTTCCAGCATATTGAGTTCACAGTCTACCCCGATAGCCGTCCAGTAGGCTTTAACGAGCTGCCAGCGGTCAATGTCGTAGGCCGAAGTAATATCCAGCGTGAACTTGAAACCGTTGGGATAGCCTGCCTCAGCCAGGAGCGCCTTGGCGCCTTCCGGGTTATAGATATAGGCTTCCCGGGTATCTTCAGGCCAATCCTCAAAATCGTAACCAAATCCCTTCACAACAGGCAGGAAGAAAAGACCGTAAGGCGTTGCGTCGGCATAACCTTTATAATATTGCTCAACCAGTTCGTCAAGGTTGATTGCCATTGTCATAGCCTTGCGTACCCTGATGTCGTCAAACGGGGGTTTGGTGCAGTTCATGGAACCATGGTCACTGGTACTGACCCAGGTGAGGAACAAATCCAGTTCAGGATTTGATGCCCGAATGGCATCCGCTTCCTCAAGCATGTTGGTGCCCCAGAAGTCAATCTTACCGGTCCGCATTGCAGACATCCGTGTTGCCTTATCCGGGATGATGAGGAACTTCAGGGAATCGGCAAACGGTATCTTCATCCCCGGGTGGCGCTCGTCGGTGCACCAGTAGTCTGGGTTCTTGACATACGTTCGGGAACTGCCCTCAACCACATCATTCATCATCCAGGGGCCGGTGCCAACCATGTTTCTCCAATCCTTCATGTCCCCATACTGTTCGATGACCTCGCGGGGTATTATCGGGGCGCAGTGCCAGGATACATACCCCATAAACTCAATGTGACTGGGGGTGAAACCGGTTCCCTTCATCACCACGGTCCACTTGTCCGTTGCCTCTACCGATTCTACCGGCAGGCTGGCCGTACGGCTATCATAAGGACTCCTCTCGGTGAAGCCATACCCCAGGCCCAGCTGGCGCTGGAAATGGTATTCGACGTCAAAGGCATTAAACTCACGGCCGTTCATCGGCGGCTTGTCGTGCCAGTGTATGCCCTGGCGGATGTGCCAGATAAGGGTGGTGCCGTCCGTCGACAACTCCCAGCTCTCCGCCAACTGCCCTTTCGTGTCTGTCAGAGGAATATAGTAGTTACTGAAGTCATTAATCGCCGGATCGATTGACCAGTCTCCCAGCAGGAGGGTTTCGAGTACTCCGCTGGTGCAGTAGTTCCCCTGCCATCCGAAATAGGGGTCAGCGTAACCCGGCTCGAAAGTGAGATAGGTTTTAATGTCACCGCCATATTGGGGTTTTTCCACCTGCTCACCCCAGACGTTGATCATCATCTCTTTCCCGGCTTCTACTGCTACTTCCTCTTCTTCTTCCTCCTCTACTTGCGCAGCTTCTTTCTCGGTAACCTTGCCGGTTACTGTCGTTCCTTCCCTCTCCTCGGTTGTGGCTGCCTGGCATGACGAGAGAACCAGCGCTATTACCATCAGACAGCTGATTATGAGCCATAAAACCTTCCTTTTCATTTCCTGTCCTCCTTCATTTCCAGTGAATGGTGCTTTTGGCAAGTATTACTCAATCTCACATTGACTGCCCCCTTTCAGAGCATGGTTCGTGAACCCGTCCTGTCTCCATTAGTTTATCGACTTTCTGTCGGTTTTCCTCGCCCTGGCTTCCATTTTATCCATGGCTTTCCGGGCCAGTTCGGCGCCGCGGGCTCCCATACCACCAACACCACCTCTCAGTCTGGGGTCAAGCAGGTCTCTCATCGCATCACCGAGCATATTCATCCCGTAGACCACGACACTAAGGCAGAAACCGGGCCAGAACGCCAGCATGGGGGCCAGTTCCATATACCGGCGTCCTTCCCAACTGAGCATACCTCCCCAACTGGGAACATCGGGAGGCAGGCCGAAACCAAGGAAGCTCAGGGAAGCCTCGGTCAGGATTACGCCGCCTATGCTGGTGGAAAACATGATGATTATCGGAGCCATGATGTTGGGCAGGATGTGCCGTAAAAGCATTCTTCCATTGGAGCAGCCGACCGCCGTTGCAGCCGTCATATACACGTTGTCCTTGATAGCAATAACGGCGCTTCTTGTTATCCTTGAGCCGCCGATGCCCCATTGTATCCCCAGTACCAGTATTATCTGTGTTATTCCCTGGCCCACTATAGACATTACCGTTATCAGAAGGAGCAACCCCGGGAAGCACATCCAGGCGTCAACAAACCTCTGCACCAGCAGGTCAAATCTACCTCCCAGGAACCCGCAGGCAGTGCCTACTATGGTAGCCACTGTTACATTAAGAGTGCTCGCTGCCAGGCCGATAATCACAGAGACACGCGCTCCGTGGATAATACGGCTCAGGACATCCCGCCCGACTTGGTCGGCGCCGAGCCAGTGCTCCGCTGAGGGCGGAGCCAGCCTGTCGTATATATTGACTTCCGAATAGTCGTGGGGGGCAAGCACGTCGGCAAAGATGCCTGCGAAAAGCAGTACCAGCACGATAGCCCCGCCTATGGCACCCAGCGGCTTCTCCTTGACCAGCCTGATAAGGAAATCAACCAGCCCGGAATGTCTCTTTCGTTCAGCTGCCTTCGGGATTGTACCCGTAATTTCACTCATCTCTTTATCTCCCTCTATCCGTAGCGGACCCGGGGGTCCAGGTAAGCATATGTAAGGTCAACTATAAGATTGGTAGCTAACACAGCCGTAGCTACCAGCAGGTTTATCCCGGAAACTACAGTATAGTCCCTGTTACTGAGACTGAATAGCATCAGGCGGCCTATACCGGGCAGGGCGAATATCTGCTCGATAATGACCGAGCCGCCAACTAGCATGGGTATCTGATACCCTATTATGGTAACCACCGGGATGAAGGCATTCCTTATGGCGTGCCTTACGATGACCACCCTCTCTCTCAGCCCCTTTGACCAGGCAGTCCTGATGTAGTCCTGCCGCAGCACCTCCAGCATCATGGCACGTATCATTCTCATGGTCGTTCCCGACATCAGCATGCCCAGAACACAGGATGGAATAATGAACATTCCCAGGTTTCCCAGCGGGTCATCGGTGAATGCAACCAGCTCCAAAGGAGGCGACCAGCGCCACCAGAGTGCAGGGTATATCATTATCATCGTTCCTATCCAGAAACTGGGAACAGAGATAAAGATAATGGCCAGGCTGCGCCCCAGATAGTCACCGGCGGTATCCTGCCTTATTGCCGAGTATGTGCCCAGGGGTATGGCTATTATCAGCCCGATGATTACGGACATGATTCCCAGTTCAAAGCTGACCGGCAATCTGGTAGCTATTTTGTCGGTTACGGAATAACCCTCGCGCAGGGAAACACCCAGGCTGCCGCGCAGAACGATATCCCCCATCCAGCGTCCGTACTGAACATGGATGGGCGCGTCCAGCCCCAACCTTTTCTCAACCGCCTCACGGTTAATTACCGAACCGGCATCAGAAGCCAAAAGGGCTTGCTCAGCCACGATGGCATCAATGACATCACCGGGAATCATGCGTATCATAAGAAAGACGGCGACGGACACTATCCACAAAGTGGGGATGATTAGCAGTAGTCTTCTAATAATATAGGCACGCACGTAAGTCACCTCAATTCAATCAACGATATCGCGGCTATACCCTGAGACCGCTTATAACCTGTGCTCTATATCTGGTTACAGGAGTGGCATTACTGAATGACGGAAACTTGCGGCTATCTTTCTTACCACAAGCCTCCTGTTTTCCCCATCAGGTCCAAACACTGAAGGGAGGAAGGCATTCTATGGAAAAAACAAAGGGCATCAGAAATCACAATATGCCCTGTGACTCTAATGCCCATTACGTATCACCCATTGCCACCCCCTTACCGGGATTTTCCCGTCGTCCTGTAAGTAAGCAGTTATGGAAGAAGTCAGATTATCTAGCGAGTATCAAACATTAGCACGGTATAATTAAGTTGTCAACAATCGTAGCCTCGCAAACAGTATAATATGTTGTGTATCAACAGGCACCAGCAAACCCTTACGGTATTGGTAATAGAAGGGGAAAAGCAGCCTGTGGCGAATTTGCCACTAAAGGATACGTTACGGTTTATATTGCGGAGGATACACGCAGGTGGCCCCTGCTACTCGTACCACTGCCCGATGAAGAATATCCTGCTGTCATCAATTGAGAATACGGGTGTATGACATAAAAAGATGGTGGGATAATAAGCAGGGGTAATATTTTCAGTACCGGAGCCGTCTGCATTTATCAGATAGATATCATATTTCCCTGCGTCTTCAATAGCCGCTACAACAAACACCATTTTATCCGCCTTGTGTGACCAGCTTACAATTCCCTGGCTATAGCCGGTATCCGTCAGGCGTATTTCCCCGGAGCCATCGGTATTTATGATGTAGATATTATAATTACCGTGTGGTGATGTATCGTCCTCCAGTCGCTCAAAGGCAATCCTGGAACCATCGGGGCTTAATCGCGGATCATAGTCACCAAATGGCAGGTTGGCTTTGCCCCATAGTCCGGCTTTTGGGGGTTCTGTTACCGGGACCGGGTCTCCTCCATTATCCGGCATAATCCATATCCGGCTTTCAGCGGTAAAGACTATTCTATCTCCAACCCAGTCTATATCGGCATCATGATGTCCCGAGTCATACAATTTCTCCTGGTTATGACCATTTTGTTCCATGGTAAATATATCAAAGCCTTTGTCACGCCAGGAGAGAAAAGCCATACGGGTCCCGTCCGGGGCCCACACAGGGTATATATCCCAGAAATTGTTATCAGTTATTCTGGTGATAACTTTGTCCTCCACGGTTAAAGTACAAATCTCTTCACTTTCATTGTTATCATTTATATATTGCTGCGAAAAAGCAAGAGTATCTCCGGATTTATTAAGGTCCAGAAAGGCTATTTTGTTTACGGAACTGTAGAGTAACTCAGTCTCTTCAGTAGAAATGTCCAGCACATAAATACCCCACCTGTCGATATGGGGCACTGCTTTGGGAACTGTGGTATTTTCAGCAGGGGACGTTTCCGGCGATGAGTCTGTCGATGTTACACCGGCACAGCCGATAGCTCCACACAGACAGAACATAAGGAAGGCGAAAATGACTAGAGAGTTTAATATATGAGTGAAACCACGACTATTACAGGTCACTATTATTTCCTGACTTATTTATCGGTATCGAGAATGACGACACATAAGTTGAGATTGCTGCTATGGTGTCTATTATATCTCGGGTAATACTTCGATTCAACCTGACGTTTCATTCTGACAACGGTGGTCAGTAATTACTGTACTATCAGCCGTAAACCGCTCTACGGGTAATCTTTCTATTTATATTGTCCGGGCCACCTCATTTGCTGTCCAGATGGCATCTTTAATCCCCCGTACCTGGGCGCAGTCACCAATCACGTGTACCTCAAATCCGTGCCCCTGCAGTTCACTGATAATGGTATTGTTTTTCTGCCGCTCACTGAATCTCTGTGAAACGATAATAGTATCATAAGGCAACACCGATTCACCTTCATCACTGTTACGTATCAGGACACCGCCCAGAGAAATATCTACTATATCAGTCCCGGCCAATACTCGCGGATTGGTAACCTGTATAGTTTCGGGTGCTTCCCTGGCGAAATCAATATCAGTCAGCTTCCTCATCAGCCAGAAACGCCGTGGTCCGGATACGTCACTACCGATTGAAGCCTCACTACCCTTGCCGATAAGGACAACATCCTTACCCTGTTCAGCCAGGGCTATCGCCAGTTCAGACCCAAAGAAACCCCAGACAATGACCTTCTGTCCAACCTTTCTGGGCTCACGACAGGCATCACGATAGGTAATCACACCCGGTTTGTCCCGGGCTAACTCGGGTATCACGGCCCTGGAGCCGGTAGCTACTATGACAACGTCTGGATTGTGTTTTACCACATCGGGCAGGCCGGCCTCTTTGCATACGCTCACATCGACACCCTGTATCCGCATCTGGTTGGAAAGGTACTTTACCAGGTTCCCGAACTCTTCCAGAAGAGGATTATGAGAAATGGCATCTACCATTCCTCCCAGTTGGGAGTCTTTCTCTATCAGGGAAACAGAGTGTCCTCGTAATGATGCCACTCTCGCTGCTTCCATGCCGGCCACCCCTCCACCGATGACGAGGACCTTCCGTGCTTTATCCGCCATGGTTAAGGGAACAGGTTCATCCTGGATATCGTAGTTGATGGCACACGGGCGACCGCATCCGCCGATACAACCAATGCATTCCCGTATTTCGTCTGCCTTTTTCTCGAAGTATTTATTTGGTGTTTCAGGGTCACACGTTAACTGGCGGGCCATGAAAATCATATCTGCTTTGTCTTCCTGCAGGAACCTCTCCGCCATCCCGATATCAAAGATGTTGCCAACACCGATAACAGGCAGACTGGTTACGGATTTCACTGCTTCTGCATTGTGAATGAAGCAGCCACGGGGATAATACAGCGGGATAACGATGCCCTGTGGTGAGTGCATTATCGATCCCTGGGAAACATCAAAACAATCGACGCCGGCTTCTTCCATGGCCGGGACGATATAATGAAGAGCATCTTCAAGTCTGATTCCCCATTTGCCCAGGAGTTCATCGGCATCAATACGCACCAGTATCGGATAGTCAGGACCAACTGCCTGCCTGACTCTACGTATTGTCTCAACGGGAAACCTGAGCCGGTTCTGCCAGCTGCCGCCATATTCATCGGTACGGCGGTTATACATGGGAGAGACCCACGAGGCATAGAGATTGGCACCACCATGAGCAAGGTGCAGTTCGAAACAGTCCACTCCGGCAGTCTTAAGACGGACTGCAACCGCAACGGTATTGCTGGTATGTTGCTCTATTTCTTCTATCGTGACTACGTGAACAGGCCCCTCACCCACTCCCAGGGATTGTGCACTTTTTTTGGGATGAGTCTCATCAGGGTACGGCGGGGGGGAAGCGCCAAGACCCGATTGCGGGCCAAGTGCCACTGTCTGCACGCCCAGTTTTGCCCCGTAGCCATGTATTACATCAGCCAGTTCCGTCCAGCCTGGTATGTACTTATCATCAGTAACACCGACCCATTTAGTCATGCCTGCGGCAATCCGTTGTTTCAGTATTTCTTCGGTTGGGGGTGTAACTACAACAGCTCCTGTCATTATGAGCCCCGTACCGCCCTTAGCCCTTGCTTCGAACCACCTGATTGTCTGTTCCGAGATGTAACCGTCATCACCACCCGGCATATTCACCATTGGAGCAAGGCCAAGACGGTTTTTAATCCGCATCCCGTTAATATCAATAGGTTCCTGGATCTTCATCTTCATACCCGTTCTCCTTCAGAGTGCCATTCTTAAAAGTATTGTAAATAATATAACACATTCGTCAGTATTGAGGGGATGGTTTTACAGTATGCGGGTATTGTCCAGTACAGGCATAATTAACGGTTTAGGATATTACATAGATTTGCCTTCATAAAAGATGCATACTTGCTAAGCGAAAACGATTATTTCTGTAAATCCGCTATAATATAACTATAGGACTATATACTGGTGTTTAAGGCCGGGCAGGCGGGAGGAACAATGAAGATAATATCGCGTAAAACAGCACTGCAGGTAATGAAAAGGTTGGGCATTTTCCTCATTTTGCTGGTTTTGACCGGTATACTGGCAGGTTGTACGGCAACAGTCGATATTGGCAGTCCTGATGCGGGTGTTGAGGTTACGGTGTCCGGGGAACCCGAAGTGACCGCTGTCCTTTATGACGAAAACAAGATAACGGCACTATACGAGAAATCTATCCCGGCTGTGGTAATGATAATTGTTGAGCTAGAAACGGATGAAAGTACCGGATTCCTGATTCCCCAGGGAGGGCAGGGCTCCGGGTTTATTATTGATGAGTTCGGGCACATCGTTACGAACAACCACGTTGTACAGGATGCCACAAGTGTTACGGTTATCCTGAAAAATGATACCAGGCTGGAAGCAGAGGTTGTCGGCACAGACCGTGAAAGCGATATAGCGTTGCTCCGGGTTGACACCGGGCAACTCGGTGACGTGGAGCCTCTCCCGCTGGGTGATTCCGATACACTTAAGCCGGGACAGATGGCAATCGCCCTCGGGTCTCCCTTCGGGCTGGACGGCTCGATAACGGTGGGAATTGTCAGTGGTGTTGGCAGGTCACTGAGCAGCGAAGGTCAGCGTCCCAATCCTGAGATTATCCAGACGGATGCCGCCATCAATCCGGGCAACTCCGGAGGTCCTCTGGTAAATTCCAGTGGTCACGTAATCGGTATTAATACCGCCATTGAAGTATCCTCGAACGGTATCGGCTTTGCCGTTCCTATCAATACCGTTAAATCACTGTTACCGGCACTCCTTAAGGGCGGTGAAGTAAAAAACCCATGGCTGGGAATCAGTGCGGTGGCTATCAGTCCGCAGCTTGTCGAGCTTCTTGAGTTGCCTGTTTCTGACGGTGTATATGTTGTTACCGTGACCACGGACAGTCCTGCCGAACAGGCCGGGCTTATTGAGAGTGGTGTTGACGAAACGGGACAACCTGCCCGTGACGGGGACATCATCACCGGCGTCGACGGGAAAGAAATGTCCAGGGTGGAAGACCTGGTTGCCTATTTTAACGATCAACAGCCCGGCGACACCATTTCCCTGTCAGTCCACCGGGGTAACGATGACATTGTTGTCGACGTTATTCTCGGAGAGTGGCCGGACTAAAATACCGGGTAAAATAAGATGGTTAAATGGCAAGCCATATAGTGGTATCTGTCTGTGACTAATAAAATATTAATAGACTGATAGAAGTTGACTGTACAGGAGAACGGCCGGCAGCATAATGGCCATATCATTACCCGAACGATTGTATACTGTGCCACCTGCAGAAGGTAAATGAATTACGGCTTGTTGTCCGGCCGGTTTCTGGAATCTGCGGTAGTGAGAAGAATACTGTCATCGGCGAAATGCTCACCACTTGCCCGCTCAAAGGCTGCTACAAGGTCGCTGACCGCCAGGTTTTTACGCTGCTCGTGGTTAAGGTCAACGATTATCCTGCCTTTATGCATCATGATAAGGCGGTTCCCGTAACGCAGTGCAACTTCCATGTTGTGCGTCACCATCATTGCCGTCATATTTTCTCGTGTGACGACCATATCGCTGAGCTCCAGTACGATTCGTGCCGTCTTGGGGTCCAGTGTGGCAGTGTGTTCGTCCAGCAGCAGCAGTGACGGGTTGCTCATCGTGGCCATTACCAGGGAAAGTGCCTGTCTCTGACCTCCTGACAATGTACCTACCAGCGCGTTTAACCTGTCTTCCAGACCGAGACCCAGTGGCTTGAGGGCTTCCTTGAAAAGCTCCCGGCGGTGTTTRGAAATTGCCATCCTGAGTCCGCGCCTCTGGCCMCGCAKTAAAGCCATCGACATATTTTCATTGATGGTCATCTTCGCCGCAGTRCCAATCTGGGGGTCCTGGTAGACMCGCCCGACGTACTTTGCCCGCTGGTGTTCACTCAGGTTTGTGATATCGKTATTGCCTATCGAGATAGAACCGCCCCTCTCGGGAGGGAAAATWCCGGCAAYAATATTCAGCAGWGTTGTYTTWCCKGCWCCGTTRCTGCCGATAACGGTGATAAAGTCTCCCTCATGGACATCRAGGTGCACGTTRTCCAGTGCCGCRACCTCATCGATAGTACCCCGYGAGAAGGTCTTGCTGACCTCGACAAGYTTWAGTAGTGCCTGGTTCTCGTTCATGTGTATMCCTTNAGTTACATCCTTGTTGCCGGYGGTACCCACTCATGCCTCAACCGTTTCCTGATGTAAGGARCTGTGAGCGCCRCTAYGACCAGTACTGCCGTGATAAGTTTCAGGTTRCTGGGAGGCAGACCCATTCTGAGGGCAATGCCAAGGAACAGCCGGTAGGCAAATGCACCACCGACTACTGCCAGCAGTACTGTTGTTACACCACGCGGCCTTAATAGACCTTCACCGATAATGACTGAAGCCAGCCCCATGACTATCATACCGATGCCCATTCCGACATCTGAGAAGCCCTGGTTTTGCGCAACAAGAGCACCGGCCAGGGCAACAAATCCATTTGAAATGGAGACACCCATAATGGTTGTCATGTCAGTGCTTGCACCCAGACCCCGCACCATTTGCTCGTTGTCACCGGTAGCCCGTAATGCCAGCCCAATCTCAGTCCGCAGGAACCAGTTAAGGAGTACCAGGAACAATGCAAGGATAATACCGCAGAAAATAATTGAAAGAGTCAGATTGGTATCCATCCCCAGCAATTGCCCCATGTTTTCAAATATAGTTACCTCGCGAAGCAGGGGAATGTTTGCTCTGCCCATGATAAGCAGGTTAACCGAGTAAAGGGCGACCATCATCAGGATCCCGGCCAGCAGCGCATTTATTCTTAACTTGGTGTTAAGCAGAGAGGTTACCAGTCCGGCGCAGAGACCTGCTGCTATCGCTGCAATTGTGGCAAGCCAGGGATTAAGGCCGTTGACTATCAGTATGGCAGCAACAGCACCTCCAAGGGGGAAACTGCCATCAACGGTAAGGTCGGGAAAGGCGAGCACCCGGAAGGTAATATATACCCCCAGAGCTACGAAGGCATAAACAAAACCTTCGTAGAGCGATATGGAAAGCAAATTCCCTATGACATCCAAGTGTCTGCCTTTCCCGGAGTATCCGTAAAGGGTCAGATAAAGGTCGGTTATGACCGGTCCTGGTTCACGGCCTAATTATCGTATGTTACTTCGGCTTCACTAATAAGTGCCTGTGGAATAGTGACACCCATTCTCTCAGCGGCGGCCGTATTGATCGAGAGGAAGATAATTTCTCCTTTCTCAACTTCTATCTTGCTGGCATCGCCGGCTTTGAGAACCCTGGCCAGCATTTTACCGGTCTGGATACCAATGTCATAGTAGTCAAAACCCCAGGCGGCGATTCCCCCACGCTCTATTGACGGGTCGTCAGACGGGAACAGTGGAATCTGGTTGTCTTCGCAGACTTTGATAAGTGCTTCCAGGCCCGACACCACTGTGTTGTCAGTGCCTACCCATATAGCATCAACCTTTCCTACAAGAGCCTGGGCAGCAGACAGAACATCTGCACTGGTTGATACGGTCTCTTCAACCACCGTGATACCCTTGGCATCACACGCTTCAATAAGCTTCTGAGCCAGGAAAACAGAGTTGGACTCGCCGGCATTATACAATGTCCCTATCTTCTTCACACCGGGGACTATGGCCTCTATTAAGTCGACATCATCTGCTACCGAAATCATGTCGCTGACGCCGGTTACATTCTCATCGGGGTGTGATTCCCAGTCTACCACAAGTCCGGCACCAACCGGGTCGGTGATGGCAGAGAATACTACCGGGATTTCCGAGCCTTTGGCAGCACTGACTGAAGCCTGGCTGTCCGGTGTCGCGATGCTTACAATGGCATCTACCTTATCCGATACGAATTTCTGGGCTATTGTGGCAACCAGCGACATATCACCCTCACTGGTCTGGTAGTCGTATTCGACGTCTTCGCCTTCGATATAGCCGGACTCTGTCATA
Organism: Dehalococcoidia bacterium; assembly: GCA_011192055.1. Next base: position 2,896 of record DUES01000158.1, on the reverse strand, counting down.
CCATCGATAACACCCTGGCGTGCGGCATCAAGCGCCGGATGAGTAACAATCTGACTGATACCAATCTTGTAAACTTTCTCCCCCGACCCGTCACTGCTGCAACCGCTCATCACCGGAATCACGAGAGCTACTGCAAGCAGCGCACAGAGACAGAGCACAGGTTTAAGTAAATGTTTGCTCCGCATTTCAGACCTCCTGAATAACCTTGTTCTAAATGTTTACTATGAAAATAACTGCCCGGCTCTCCTCCACTTCTCTTCGCGGCACGCCCGCAGGCAGGGTACTCGTACATGATAACAGATTATCCACGTGCAATGCATGTTTCAGGCGTGGWAATAATWTANTTTTTAWGGATAATRTCAKAAATAMKACATTAKTYCTAWCRGGTCMAAAGTGAGATACRGATARAGGGGCTTACAAYCYGCAAGTAAYTATTATCCGGGGTAYTATGGTTTCAGRGMACGAGTGGYAAAAAATGTCTGCATGTAATCGGAYAACGGCTCGTYTTCATCAGCACTCCAGGAGTCTTCGTAGAAACCGGTCAGCACAAACCCKGCATCAAGYTGKCCTCCAATCTGGTCATTAAGCGTGTGGCTGAATTCAAGAGTTTCGCCGTCATTCATCCGCTGCATGCGTTCGTGCTCATCAAGACTTTCAGTATCCGAATAGGGGAGCTTGTATTTTACCTGCAGGATACCGGTACGGTCTGCAAGCTCATAGTCGAAGAGATATGTTGCCGGATTGCCCATACCGGCCAGCAGTACACCACCGTGTCGCAGTACACGAAAAGCCTCTCTCCATACCGGACGAACATCCGGTACAAATACGTTGGAAACAGGGTGCAGTATCAGGCCGAAACTTTCATCCGGGAGCATGTGAAGGTCAGCCATGTCACCTTCAACCGTCCTGATTGCCAGCGAGTCCCTCTCAGCGACCAACCGGTCCTGACTGAGCTGCTTTGGCGAGTTATCCAGGACGGTTACGTTTGCGCCGGCAGCCGCCATAATCGGACCCTGCTGCCCGCCTCCCGATGCCAGGCACAGCACCTCCAGTCCGTGTAAATCAGGAAACCAGCTGTGCGGGACCGGCTTCAGAGGCGTCAGGACGATGTCCCATATACCATTCCTTGCCTCAGCGACAGTGTCCGGACTTACCGGAACGGTCCACCTGTTACCACGCTCGACTTCCCGGTTCCATGCAGCACGATTATGGTCCCTGATATTCATGTTAAATCCTTGCTGATTGATTCGTTGTACTTTGACAGTAACATTCTTGCCGCACAGATTTCTATTCTCCCGGATTCATGATTCTTCCCAGGAACAGGATGGTGCCGGTTTTAATGTCACGTATCAGGAAAACAAAGGGACTGTCTATGGTCATCTCGATTGATTCCATTGGCATTGCCTTCAGTGCTATCATGACGGCTGTGGCTGCAGCGGCTTCCGTACCTGCTTCATCAAGAGAAACGAATGCCTTGTGGACGACATCCTGGATAAACAGTTCCCGGTTTCCAGTCATTCCGGACAGATCGGCGTCCATGGAAAATGCGACAGGCATGCCCATTGCAGACAGGGTCTTTTTCAGGCTGAACTCAGATTCGAATTCAAATTTCGGCATCGCCAGGGCGACACTTCTTCGCTCCATGCTGTTAATTATGGCAGTTACACGGTTGATGTCCAGTTGCTCCTCAAATTCGCTGAAATGTCCTGTCTCCGGGTGCAGTAATATCATGGAAAGCCCGTTGCCATCGTACGGCAACTCAACTGCCTGGTAATTGTCTCCTTCAGCATAGCCAAAGGTCTCGGTCTGCTTCATCATCGGTACTGTAATTTCCTTCCCGTCGAGCGGGTAGAACGGTCTATCCTTTGTCATCTCAGTTTCAAAAGGGTACTGCCAGGCCGCATTGAAATAAATGGCATTCGTCAGGACAAGTCGCGTTAGTTCAGTGATTAAGCCCTGTGGAATAAGGTCTTTTATCCGTTGTTCGGTCTGGTCACTGACCCAGCCATTGATGGTTGCGCGGGACTCTTCCGGCTGCCTGATGAAGTCCACTACTCTCATTCCGGCACCATAGTCCTCAGCCAGCGTATCGAGGAAACCGGGCAGAAAACTATATTCCTGCTGGCCCCAGATAGCATTGACAATATTCAGGCGGAATCCCCCGTCATCTTTGCCCTGAGTACCCTCTCCGCGTTTTGCCAGTTCAAGGTCCAGCCAGTTAAAAGCCGGGTGCAGTCGGTCCTGGGACAGGGTAAAGTGAAGTGTGTCCGCCATCTGTTGCTCGGTAGTACCGCGAGCCCCCGCATACGTCATTGCCAGCGCCTGTGAGATACTGAACGGGGAAAAGAAGAGGTTATCATCGCCGGTATTGAGATGCTTGTACAACTCAAAAGCAAATGTCCCGTTGTCTTTCGTTAATGTTGCAGTATCAGTTCCACTTACTGCCGGACTGGTGATACGGGGGTTGTCCGACTGTACCAGTGCAGCTATCTGCGGCTGACCGCATGCTGTCAGGCTCAGGGTTATAATTGCCAGAAAGGAACCAATCATAACTTTTTTCATCATGTCAACTCCCTGGTGTGGTATTCAGTCTATTATACGATTATAACGCCACTGTATCACAGCGAAAAGCCAGCATTACGAAATAATCGATATCATTGTGCCAGCCTGTCAACCAGCCTGTCACTCAATCGATTGAGTACTTTGTGTAATACTGAGATACTGGAATATCAAGCTGTTATTGAATACACATAACCTTGCCATTCGAAATGGGGTAATATATGATTATTCAGAGTTGTGGAAAAGGAGCGGATATGGAACAGGGACGAAAGGCGGTCGTCACCGGCGGAGCCGGTTTCATAGGTTCCAACCTGGTAGATGAACTGGCGGTCCGGGG
>DUES01000157.1 GCA_011192055.1 Dehalococcoidia bacterium | reverse complement strand
TTCCAACTCAATCTTAGTTGAGTAAGACAGTCAAGTCAATTTGAGGTACCTTAATCCGTGAATTCTCTGCAGGAAACCTCACCTGTCATTGCGAGAAGCCGCAGGCGACGAAGCAATCCCTATGGGATTGCAGTAATCTATAAAAATGGAAGCGAGATTGCTTCGCTTCGGCCTGCTAGCTTTGCTAGCAGGTAAGCTCGCAAAGACACGGAAATCCGTCAATCTGATATTGCACCCATAAGGCGGGCTTTTTAAACTTGGACTCACGGATTAAGGTACCTCAAATTGACTTGACTGTCTTACTCAACTAAGATTGAGTTGGAATGTTCGACAGGTCTAAAACGATATCGAATAACGTACACACATTCATCTGAAATATTTGGCAGACGGGTTACGTTATCCCGGGATGAGTTTAAACCTGGTAATGAAAATCGCCGGAAACCGAGGGGAGAAAAATGGTACGAACGTTTATGGTGGACGTTGATGAAGACACCCTGAAAGCTGACCTGGCAGGATATTGTGAGCGGGCGCTGGAACTTGGTGCGACGGATGCCAGAGTGATACCGGCTGAGTGGATAACAGTCGATGAGCGAGTACGGCTCAAATGTATGATACCTCCATGCCCGAATTATAACCGGTGCGGGAACTGCCCGCCACATACCCCTGACCTGGAGCTTATGCGCAAAGCGGTGAGCCGGTACCACTGGGCTATCCTGTTTAAGAATGATGTCCCCGTCGATGATCTCGCGGATATATCCCGGTATTATCCTCACGGAAAACTGCACCAGCGGAATACCGATGAGATTGCTGCCAAGCTGGAGACAAAGGCGTTTGCCGATGGCTACCGTTTCGCTCTCGGACTGGGTGCCGGTGGTTGCCGGGACACGATGTGTGACGGGGGGCTGTGTCAGATGCTGGATAGCGGACGCTGCCCGCATATATTGCAGTCACGGCCCTCGATAGAGGGTGTGGGTATTGACGCTGTCGACCTGATAAACAGGGCAGGATGGACGATATATCCCTTATACCGGACAATGGACCCATCAGTAGTCCCGAGCGCTATATCGGTTGGTATGGTCTTAATCTACTAGTAACGATACCTGAGATAGTGGCTGAAAGAAGGAGAGAACAATGGCAAAAGACGTCATTGATTTACTGGAGAGCTATATACCGGAGGATAATCCCAAGAAATGGGCCAAGTTGACCAGCACTGTGGAATCGCGTCGACTTGAGTTAATGCTGCTCAAGGAAATCCTGCTCGAGTTACGGGCACTGAACAAGGCGAAGTTGGCCTGACTGGACACACGGTGACATCCTGTAATTCTGCCCAGGAGGACCTTTGGCAATGGCAAACAGACTTCCCCTGTTTCCGCAGGGGAGTGAGCTCAATCAGCAGGGTCACCTCGTTATTGGTGGCTGTGATACGGTGGCGCTGGCAGCGGAGTATGGTACGCCTCTGTACCTCTTTGAGGAGGACGTTCTTCGTGCCCGGTGCAGCGAATTCCTTGACGAGTTTGGTAAATGCTACACTGACGTAGATGTTGTTTATGCCGGTAAAGCCTTTCTAAACAAGGCTATGGCGCTCCTTATTAATGAGTGCGGACTGGGCATGGAAGTGGTCTCGGGCGGTGAACTCGGTATTGCTCATTCGGTTGGTTTTCCGATGGAGCGTGTCTACTTCACCGGTAACAATAAGTCTCCGGATGAACTGCGGCAGGCACTGGAATGGAAAATCGGGCGGATAGTAGTCGATAACTTCCATGAGCTTAATCTGCTTGGTGAGTTGACCCGGGGGCTTGATTACGTACCGCAGATACTGCTGCGGCTGACCCCTGGTGTTGACCCGCATACCCACCAGTACATTACTACCGGAAATATCGACAGTAAGTTCGGATTTCCGCTGGTCCTCGGTGAGGAAGCCGTGGTACAGGCGATGTCCTTACCGGGAGTGAAGCTGGTCGGCCTGCACTTCCATATCGGTTCTCTTATCTCCGAGGTCGAGCCGTACCGGGAATCGGTGAAGTACGTTCTCGGGCTTGCCGCCGATATGAAACAGAAGCACGGTTTTGAGCTTAAGGAACTGGATACCGGCGGGGGTTTTGCTGTCCAGTATACTGTTGACACTCCGGCTCCTCCGATATCCTTCTTTGCTGAAGCAATATCATCACAGGTCCAGGCTGTCTGCCGGGAGCTGGGGCTGGACTTACCACGACTGGTCATCGAACCGGGCAGGTCACTGGTCGCACAGGCGGGTGTAGCGCTGTACACGGCCGGTGTGGTTAAAGATATCCCGAACATCAGGCGATATGTTTCGGTGGATGGTGGCATGGCGGACAACATCCGCCCGGCGCTGTACGAGGCCAGGCACGAAGCGGTTGTGGCTAACAGGATGCGGGAGGAAGATACTGAAACGGTCACTATCGCGGGCAAGTTCTGCGAATCAGGTGATATACTGATTCGTGATATAGTATTGCCACCGGTTGCGGCCGGTGATATTATCGCTGTACCCGGATGCGGTGCTTATTGCATTCCGGAATCGATGAATTACAATGCCGCGTTCAAGCCGGCAGTGGTGATGGTCAGGGGTGGGCAGGCACGTCTCATCCGGCGTCGTGAGACGCTTGAAGACCTGATGCGCTGTGACGTGGTATAAAAAGGGCATGGTACTATGTGGGACATAGTTGGGCAGGACAGGACGGTTTCTCTCCTCCGGCGCGGTCTGGCGGCGGGCAGTTTGTCCCATGCCTATCTTGTAGCTGGGCCGGAACATGTCGGCAAAATGACGCTTGCTTTAGACCTTGCCCGTGCGGTCAACTGTGAAGGTAGTGAACCACCCTGTGGCGAGTGTAATTCCTGCCGGAGGATTGCCGACGGCAAACATGCGGACATTAATATAACCAGCCTGGACGAAAACGGCGACGATGAAAACGGCGAGGGCAGCAGTAAGACAAAAATCGGCGTGGGTCAAATAGACCAGATTCTGCACTCGGTAAACCTGCCTCCGTTTGAAGGCAGGTGCAAGGTCTTTATTCTTGACGGGGCTGAATTTCTTTCCATCGGGGCAGCCAACCGACTCCTTAAAACCCTGGAAGAGCCGGCGGACCGGGTGATATTCCTGCTGCTGACAACGAATGAGAGTATGTTACCGGTAACCGTAGTTTCCCGTTGCCAGCGGCTGGAGTTGAGACCACTCGGTACAGGTGAGATAGAGAATGCCCTTTCAACACGGTGGGATGTTGATTCGGAGAAAGCCGGGTTGCTTTCCCGGCTTGCCAACGGGTGCCTGGGGTGGGCGGTGACAGCCGTGAATGACGGAAACCTGCTGCAGAAGCGTGACGAATGGCTGGAAGAGATGGTGACGGCCATTGACGCCGGTTACGAGGAGCGGTTCAACTATGCCGCCCGGATGGCAGGCAGGTTCAGCCGGAATCGAAGAGAGGTCCAGGAAAAACTCGACCTCTGGCTGGAGTGGTGGCGCGACCTGTTACTGGTGAACGCGGGATGCAGTGACGAGGTTATTAATATTGACCGTCTGCCTGTTTTAACTGAAACAGCACGTAATTACGACCTGATCCAGGTAAGGACTTTTATTGAAGATATACGGTCTGCCGGGGAAAATCTCAGGCTTAATGCCAATCCGCAGCTTGCTCTGGAAGTACTGATGCTTGGTATTCCGGAAAGAGCAGGCACTGTAAGCCCGGTGACCAGCTAGAGGTAAAATATGGCTGAAATTGTTGGTATACGGTTCAAGAGAGCCGGTAAAATCTATTACTTTGACCCCAGTGGTATCGACATGGCTGTGGACGAATGCGTGGTCGTTGAGACGGCACGCGGTCTCGAGGTGGGAACGGTGGTTATCACTTCCAGGGAGATAGATGCCGACGAAGTGGTTAAACCGCTGAAACCCGTGGTGCGAAAGGCGGAACCCGAGGAGATTAACCACGCCGAGCAGTATGAAGAGAGAGAAAAGCAGGCCATGGAGGAGTGTAACCGGCTGATTATCGAACTGGGTCTGCCGATGAAGCTGCTTTCGGCCGAATTCAGTCTTGACGGACGGCACCTTACATTCTTTTTCAGTGCTGACGAGAGGGTGGATTTTCGTGAACTGGTGCGGGAACTGGCGGGGATATTCAAAGTACGCGTGGAACTTCGCCAGGTGGGCGCACGGGACGAGGCTAAACTCCTGGGTGGTTTCGGACGATGCGGTCGTCCCCTCTGTTGCGCCAGTTTCCTGTCTGAATTTACGCCCATATCAATCAGAATGGCGAAAGAACAAAACCTGCCCTTAAACCCGATGAAAATATCCGGAGTCTGCGGCCGCCTGTTATGCTGCCTGTCTTATGAAAATGAACAGTACCGTAATATGAAGGAGCAAATGCCCAGGGAAGGTCGGAATGTGACAACTCCCATGGGTATAGCCAGGGTTCTTAGTTCAAATCCGGTAAAAGAGACGGTGCTGGTGGAACTGGAAAGCAAGGTAAGTGTTGAGCTGCCTGTCAGTGATATTTCTCTCGGTGAAGAGGCTGAGGACAAAACATCTTCGCGGCAAGGCCGTCGTCAGCGGAGGGGCAGGTAAGGGGCAAGGTTGTTCTGGCTTCGCTCAAACAAGAGTTGACGGTGGTATTCCTCAAACCTTTACCCGGCTTCTAGTGTGGTAAATACCTTTGCCATTCCTCACGGGTCTCAAGGTAATGCGACGGTATGTAGGAATAACGGTTGCCCCGTGGTATGGTAGGTTGATTGAGCAGTTTCATCCCTGATTCTACCAGGGTCTTTCCGGCTTTACGCCGGTTACATGGAACACAGGCACTCACGAGGTTTTCCCAGGTATGCGGACCTCCGCGGAAGCGGGGCATAATATGATCCAGGGTTAGCTGCCGGGTCTTCTTGCCGCAGTACTGGCACATATGGTGGTCACGATTAAAGACTTCAAGCCGGGAAAGTCTTCGTTCGATTCGAAAAGGCCGTTTTATCAGGTATGGAAGGCGGATGACTGAGGGCACCTGGAATTCGCTGCTGGCCGTACGGATAAAACCGACACCATTTTCGAGCATCTCGGCTTTGCTCTGGTAGAGCAGAACTATCGCCCGTCGTGCACGACAGACGTTCAGTGGTTCATAGTTCTGGTTCAGCACCAGAACCGGAAGGTTCATGACAGTCAATTCACGTCTCCGTTTCGCAGAAACTAATTCTACTACGGATAGCAGTCATACGCAACTTGCGGGGCGTTCAGGGTTTACGTGTACGGCGTGACACTCTTCTCTGACTGGTGACATCTCCCCGGTAGTCGGGCGCCGTAATGTTGAAGAGCATACTTATCTTGGGGTCGGCCAGTCTTGAACTGATACGGGTTTCAATCTCATCGAGTGAACACGACGTGGTAATCACCGTGGCAGCTCGGGCGTTGTAGCGGTGGTTGATTACCTGGTAGAGCTTTTCCTGTGCCCAGGGTGTGGTTGCCTGTTCTCCGAAGTCATCCAGTACCAGCAGCGGGGTACTCCTGACGCCCTCGAAAAGACGGTCATAGGAAGTCTTGCTGTCCGGACCAAAGGTAGAGCGCAGGTGGTCAAGAAAATCCGGCACGACAACGAAGAGGGCCGACTGTTTCTGCTGGTACCGGAAATTCACGATGGCTGAAGCCAGATGTGTCTTGCCGCAGCCGTTAACACCCTGGAATACCAGCCAGCCTTCCGGTGATTTAGCGAAGTCAACCGCAAGGCGATACGCCATCTCGAGGTTCTGGCGCTGTTCGAGGGGCAGATTGACCCGTTTCGAGTCGAAGCTGTCAAAGGTCATTTTCTTTTGCAGTTCGAATTCGGGGTTCCAGCTTGAAGTGGAAAGGGCTTGTTCCCTGGTACCGACCATGTGTGCCCTGCATAGTCCGGGGTCCGTGAGACGGGTACGGGTCCTCTCATCGAGTTCTTCCAGTGGGACTATTGTGACAATCACAGTAGGCAACTGGTTGTTGAAGCGATGGTTTATCAACTGCTCCAGCTTCTCATTAGCCCAGGGAGTAGTGGACTGAGCCCCGAAGTCGTCCAGCACCAGCAGGGGAGTGTTGCGGACCTGCTCGAAGAACTCGTCGTAGGGCATGTCGCTTCCCGGGCTGAAGCTGGAGCGGAGGTGGTCGAGAAGGTCCGGCGCCGTGATATAGAAAGCGGGCTGGTCTATGGCAATGCGGTAGTTGGCGATGGCGGCAGCGAGATGAGTTTTTCCGCAACCACTGGGGCCGCTGAAGACCAACCACCCTTCAGGGTTAGCGGCAAAAGTCTTTGCTGCGGTTAGAGCCCGTTGAAGCGACTGGCCGATGGAGGTATCTTTATTCCTGCCTTCGGGCTGAATAGTGTCGAAGGTAAGACGCGTCAGCGGACCGAGGTTGCTGTACTTTTGCAGGCGGGACTGGAGTTTTCCTTCCTGCTCCTGCTGTGCGCAGCTACAGGGAACGACTCTGCCGTAGTCCGGTTTTCCGGTTACCAGGAGGGGATGGAGGAATTTTGCGCCGTGGCACAGGGGACAGACCGGTTCATCCGGTATGTCTTCGGACTCAAGACCGGATGGCGTTTCTGCACGTGGTCCGGACGTGTTCGTGATTGACTGCTTTTTCAGGATGTCACCGATGTGTTCCAGAGACACTATTGCCGCTTTCCTTCCTCCCGGAACAGGTTCAGGGTATCACCGGTTTTGCCTGGTTGATACCGGTCACTGCACGGGCAGGGATATATTTCGCTGTTATCCGGCTCCCCGGATGCCATCAGGGGATGAGTGAACCCCGTTCCATGACAGAGCGGGCACAGTGAGTCTCCGGAGTGACTCTTTTCAGCGCTGGACCATGTGTCCATATTTACCCTTGATGAATTTATTCGGGTCTGTTTTCCGTGTTTCATCCCCTCTTCCTTTGGTTGCCCATCCTTCCAGGATACGGGTGATGTAACGCCAGTTCCGTTTGTTCAGGCTGACGGCTTCTTTAATAGCGTCCCTGACCCATTCCACGGGGTATTGCTGCTCGGCTTCGCGTAGTTCGTCGGCAATCATCGGGGTCAGCATGCCGATGTTCTGCTCGTAAAGGGTGAAGATATTCGGGGCCTCTTCTATTTCAGTACCGGGCTTTTTTTTCGCGATATTTATACCGGGGAGGGAAATCTCCCCGCTCTGAATCTGGGCTATAGACCGTCTGTCAGCCTCGGTATTCAGGAAGTATGCCTCTTCCGGTTTTTCGTCCAGGTCGAGGGCAACTCGAAGTACCGTACCGCGGTCGATTGCCATATCCAGTCCGCGCTGCAGTGTATCCTCGGGAGTTTCACCTTCCTCTTTCTTTCCCGTTACAAGGGTGTTATCTCCCAGGATTTCCCGGCGGGTAACAAAACGAAGAGAGCCACGCTTGCGGTAGATAACTGAAAACAGGTGCAGCGTAACCTTTAATTCGGCGATGTCCTCTATATGCGGCATCAGGCGGCTAATAAAAACATTGGGGACAGGCGTGAAATCCATCCTGGCCGGGAAACCTTTGAACCGGGTCATAGCAGACTCGGTTCCTGGCTGGAGATATTCTCAAACTTGGCCAGTTTCGGCACAAACCTCAGGCTGAGTTCGCCCGTTGGACCATTCCGGTGCTTGGCAACGATTACCTGGGCGATACCTTCGGGGTATTCTTCCTCCGGGTGCTGGAGTTCCCATTCGTCCCTGGTGACATAGTATTCATCACGGAAGATGAAGAGGACAACGTCGGCGTCCTGTTCGATGCTGCCGCTCTCCCGGAGGTCTGACAATTGCGGCCTGTGCGAGGCCCGCCATTCCACCGCCCGGCTGAGCTGTGACACCGTAATAACAGGTACATGGAGTTCACGGGCCAGCGCTTTCAGGGAACGTGATATATAACCAATCTCCTGGACCCGGTTCTCGCCCCTGCTTTCTCCCTGCATGAGTTGAAGGTAATCAACGATGATAAGGTCAATACCACGCTCATAGTAGAGACGCCGGGCTTTGCTTCTCATCTCCATGACCCGCAGCATGGGGGAATCATCGATATATATTGAAGCTTCGGAGAGGATACCGATGGCATTCATAATCCTTCTCTCGTCTGCTTCGGTCTGCTGTTCGAAGCGGAGCTTCCTGAGATTTACGCCGGATTCGCTTGATACCAGGCGCTGTACCAGGGACTCCCGCGACATTTCCAGGCTGAACAGCGCAACGCAGGCACCCTGCTCTACAGCGGCATTTCGGGCGATGTTTAATGCCAGGCTGGTCTTGCCCATGCTCGGTCTGCCGGCAACTATTACCAGGTCAGACCGCTGAAATCCATCCAGGAAATCATCCAGTCCGTAGAAGCTGGACATCACCTGCGTAATTTGTTCCTGACCGGCTGCGGCTGCTTCGGCAGGGGGTTCGAAGTACTTGTCCAGTACCTGTTTGATATGGACGAAATCCATGGCACCCCTGGCATTACGGAGCCTGTAGAGGGCATCCTCCGCGCGGCTTAGTGCAGCACCAACGTCCGGGTCAGCCCGGTAACCAATATCGGCAATGCTGTCTGCCGCCGCGATTAACTGGCGCATTATGGACAGCCGGTACACAATCTGACCATAGTGCTCGATGTCCAGCGATGTCGGGACAATAGAGATCAGGTGAGAGAGATAGGCAACACCGCCGACCGACTCCAGTTTATTGAGTCGCTCCAGTTCCTGGGCTACCGTAATCTGGTCAATGGCCTCGTTGCGCTCATACAGTGAAAGACAGGACTGGTAGATAGACCGGTTCTGTTCACTGTAGAAGTCAGGCGGTTTCAGCAGTACGGCTATCTCATAGATAGCTTTGCCGTCTATTAATAGTGAACCATTTACGGCTTCTTCAGCATTGACATCATGGGGAGGTAGTTTGTCTCCGTTCATGCCGTGCTCTCCTTTTGCCGGAACGGTGGACGATAGCTGAATATCCAGCCCGGTCTCAGTTTCCGGCCTGCTGAAGACTGGTTCAGGACTCCTCTTCGATAACCTTGAGAATAATGGTTGGCACTATTTCTCTCGTGAGTTTTATGGGCACCTCGTAGCTCCCGAGTCGCCGAATGGGATTCTCCAGTTCTATCTTTCTTTTGTCGATGACCTGACCGACAGCGCTTTCAAGCGCTGCGGCTATATCGGCTGGTGTCACGGAGCCGTAAAGGCGGTCTTTGACTCCGGCTTTAGCTTTGAATACAATTTCCTGCCCATCAATCAGACCGGCTAATTCGGTCATTTCCGCTTCGGTGTGGGCGGTAAGGCGGGCGCTTGCCTTGATGCGGGCTTCGATGATATTCATCATCCGTGGGTCTGCCTGTGCGGCGAGTTGATGAGGTATCAGGTAATTCCTCGCATAACCATCGGCAACCTCTTTCATATCGCCGGCCGTGGCGACTTCATGTACGTCCTGTAAAAAAATAACCTTCATATCTACTCTCTTTCCGGGTGATGCTGGTGCAATTATACTTCACCCAATGCACGGGTGGTCAATACCTTTATTAAAAACCTTATCATACTTCTGTGAGATATTTTTCGGCATAAATTGCGGAAGTTGCGCCATCTCCCGCGGCTGTTATTGCCTGGCGCGCCGAGTTATGCCTGATGTCGCCGGCAGCAAAAATACCGGGTATACCGGTCTCCATTTTTTCATTGGTGATAATATGACCGTTATTATCAAGTGAAAGGATATCTTTGAGAAATTCCGTATCCGGCCGGAAGCCAATAGACACAAAGACTCCGTTCATATCCAGCGAGGACTGTTCACCGGTCTTCACATTGCGCAGTACCAGCTTTTCGACGAARTCTTTACCTTCAMTMTTRTCGACRAYAYTGTCCCATCTGWAGTCAATACGGGGTTCRTCAAAAGCTCTCTCCTGGAGGATGCGCSTGGCACGGAGCTGGTYGCGACGGTGAACAACCGTTACTCCTGAGGCRAACCTGGCGAGGTGCAGGGCTTCAGTAATGGCAGCRTCRCCGCCACCGACTACGGCTACSGGYTGTTCCCTGAAGAAGGCRGCATCACAGGTGGCACAGTACGATACGCCCCTGCCGGTCAGTTCATGCTCTCCGGGTACGCCCAGTTCAAGTCGGCTTGAGCCGCCGGCGATAATCAGCGTTCGGGTGGAAAAGTCTCCCTCCGTGGTCCTGACCAGTTTCCTTTCATCACCTGTTTCGAGACCTGAGACCTCGGCATACAATATCTCGGTACCAAAGCTTGTTGCCTGCTGCTGCAGCAGTTCACCGAGTTCGAATCCTGAGATGCCGTTTGGGAACCCCGGGAAGTTTTCCACGTGTTCGGCGTTGGTAATCAGACCACCGATTAAGGCCTTTTCAATCAGCAGGGTACGCAGCCTGGACCGTGACGCATAGATACCGGCCGTCAGCCCTGCCGGGCCACCACCGATAATAATGACATCGTAACCGTTATCTTCAGCTGCAGTCATGTTCCCATCTCCATTTCAGCTTCTACGGCGTCAATTACCTGTCGGATATCAAACTGTCCGGCAATCCTGAGATGACCGTTAATGAGCAGCAGAGGCACGGACAGGTCTCTTTCACGAATCTTTTGCCGCCATTCGTTTGCCCGGGAGTTATCGGTCTCATCCAAAACATCAAAATACTCCAGGACGGCTTCACTGCCGAACCTGTCTTTAACCTGCCGGGTTGCCAGTGCGAGTGCATCCGGTGAAGACCAGTCTGTACCGCATCCGACATCGCAGTCCTTTCGGCTGCTTTCATCCATAATGCTTATTCTGAATTTCACTTCACCCAATGTCAGTACCTGTTAACCGGTTACTCTTGCGACGGTGTGAGTTGGCTCTGTTGCTCTTTTATTTTCTCACAAACGGCACTGTCAGCGCTCTGCTTGGCAAGACCGATAGCATTTCTGATTGCCTTTGCGTGGCTCCTTCCGTGGGATATGATAACATTACCGTCCACACCAAGAAGACAGGCTCCCCCGGACTCCCGGTAGTCTATCCGTTTGACCAGTGAGCCAAGTCCGGTATCGAAAAGCTGATGACGTGACTGCATATGACGGGCATTGGCGAATACCTGCCCGACATTTCGCAGTTTAAGGAACGTATCGCCCAGTCCTTCAAGGGTTTTGAGGACGATATTTCCGGTGAAACCATCGGTGACGACGACATCGGCTCCTCCCCTCGCAATTCCGTGCCCCTCTATGTTCCCCACGAAGTTGAGTTCTGTTTCTTTCAGGAGGTTATGGGTCTCCTGCATCAGTTTGTTACCCTTGCCTTCTTCTTCACCGTTATTCAGCAGACCAACACGAGGGGAGGTAACGCCGAGGACTTCCCTGGAGTAAATGGAGCCAAGGCGGGCGAACTGGACAAGGTATTTCGGACGGCAATTGGAATTGGCACCCGAATCGATGAGCAGGACAGGGGCGGTGATATTGACGTTAATGATGGTGGCAATGGCGGGGCGTTCGATACCTTCAATTCTGCCCAGGCCGAGGAGTGACGAGTACAGTACTGCCCCGGTATTACCGGCAGACACAAATGCCGCTGCTTTGCCTGCCTTGACCAGGTTTATGCCTACGATTATCGAGGAATCCGGTTTGCTGGTTACCGCCTCAACCGGTGATTCCTTGTCAGTGATAGTCTGGGTGGCATCAACAACGCTAATATCCAGCTTCTTCAGGTAGCGGCCGACCTGCACGTGGAGCATGTCTTTCCTGCCTACCAGGGCAATTCCTACATCATAGTCCTGGGCAGCTTTTATTGCTCCTTTTACAACTTCATGCGGGGCGTATTCTCCACCGGCGGCATCAACGGCTATTATCATATCTGTATTAGTACCTCATTCGGTAACCTGTAGCTGCGGCTACCGGGTTGCCGTTACTCTCTCCCACATATCGCAGCGGCCGCCCCAGCGCGCGAGAACCTCTTCACCGAGGGAAAGCTGGGCGATCTCGCAGTTGTTCGGGCAGGCCTTGCATTCGAATGACGAAGTGTGGTATTTCACCTCGCTCTGGTCAAATCCCTTAAACTGAGTAGTATCAGCAGCGGCTACCATTTCCTCGTGCACGAGTAAGGCAGCACCAATGGCTCCCATGACTTCGTGGTGCGAGGGGACAATTATCTCTTCATCGAGTTCTTCACGAAGTGCCCTGATGATTGACTGGTTAAAGGCCACACCGCCCTGAAAAATGATTGGCGGCAGAATTTCCTTGCCAAGCCCCACGTTGCCGAGGTAGTTGCGTACCAGGGCCTTGCACAGACCGTAAAGGATATCTTCAGTACGGTGTCCCATCTGTTGTTTGTGTACCATATCCGATTCAGCGAATACCGTGCAGCGTCCGGCAATACGTACCGGATTAAGGCTCTCCAGCGCCCGCTGGCTAAGCTCTTCGATACTCATATCAAGTCGAAGTGCCTGGTGGTCAAGGAAGCTGCCGGTACCGGCTGCGCAGACGGTGTTCATGGCGAAGTCAGTGACTATTCCGTCCCTGACGATGGTTATCTTGCTGTCCTGTCCCCCGATTTCCATGATAGTCTGTACTTCGGGGGAATAGTGCAGGGCGGCTACCGCGTGACTGGTAATCTCGTTCTTTACCAGGTCCGCACCGACAATTACCCCCGCCAGGTAGCGGGCGCTGCCGGTTGTGGCCACACCACGGATAGTACAGTCCGCAGGGAGTTGGCTCCTGGTTTCCCGCAATCCTTCCTGCACCATGTCAATAGGTTTGCCCTGTGTCAGCAGATAGGTGTAAGTAACAAGCTCGTCATTTTCATCGAGGACGGCGAACTTGGTGGTTACTGAACCGACATCAATTCCCAGATAGGTATCCATCACCTCTCCCTAAACCGCCGCTCCACGGGGTCTTTTATTCTGGGCGCGGCGCTTCCTCACCAGCAGGTCAACGAAGGCTTCCAGCCTTGTTAGTACTCCTGCTTTCGCAATTTGCTCATCACACAGTATCGTTAAAACCGGAATTTTCTCCCTGGTTGAAGGCATGATATTCTGGGCTATTATTTCGGGCATGCATGTAAATGGTGCCAGGTGCACTATCCCGTCATATTCAGCGGCGTGAAGCACTTTCTCACCGACTGATTCCCAGCCATCACCACCGACATCACGTTTCAAATATGGCAGGGCTGCTTTATGAATCCGGCTCTTTTCATTTACGCCGAAGGGATTGAGAAAGAAGCTGAACTTGGTCCACTCGGAAACGAACGTTGAACGCCTTACCTCTACACCAAGCCGGCCCAGTTCCTGCTCAATATCAAAGCTGGAAAATGGTTCCAACAGTACGTAAAACTCTCCGGTTACACCAACAATCAGCGGTTCAGCCTTCTCATCCCTGGGTATTTGTTTCATCTGGTTGGTGAAGTCTTTGCCTACCTTCTTCAGGGTATCATATTCATCGGCCTTGTCAATAGCGATAACCGCCTGTGCATACAACCGGCTGGCAGTACCTTTTTCCAGTTCCACAGGCCGTACTTTCTGTGCCATACGCTCAATATTGTCCATGGTATTCAGCTTGGAAAGCCCGAAACGGAAAGCGGATACAATACGGTACCACGGTACATCACCGGATACTTGTCTTATCATATCCAGTATGCCGAGGAACTTACGCTCGGATACCCCCATCTGGATTATCTCGATATCGTAACCCAGATTTCGGAGTATCTGTTCCTGGACCCTGGTATAGTAACCGAGACGGCAGATACCGTAGCCGCCCGGCATCAGTAATGTAGTAGCTCCCATATCGGCGGCTTCAATCAGGTTACCCAGGGTCATTTTAAAGGGGATACAGAGACCTTCCGGAGAGTACCTGGAGCCCAGTGAAAGGGTGTGCTGGTTGCTGATTGGCGGCATTATGAAATTGACCCCCAGCCTTTTAAAGATGGCTTTGAAGGGAACATAAATGTTTCCCATGTGGGGCATGCTTACGTGCATAATGCCACCCGTCGTGCCTTTCTGCGCTGAATCATATCAAGAAAGGCCTCCAACCGGGTTACCACGCCGGTCTCGGAGGTATGTTCTTCAACCGTGATACACATAAACGGAGTGGATTGCCGGTTTCCCGCCTCTCGACGCAGCATCTCCATCATCAGTGAGTCGGGCCCGCAGCCGAACGCCATGACACCGATAACACCGTCTGCCTTATTGAGGAGATAGTGTCCCCCGGCACCGACAACGTCTTCTTCATAGGTCCAGTACGGCTGGCCTACCAGCCTGGTCACGGCGGCGTTCTGCTCCTGTTCAGACAGCATTTCCGGAGTCAGGACCATGGCGCCATACTGTCCCAGTCGGTGGATAAGTTCGTAGTTTATGTGTTCGTCGTACAGGAGGTAGGCGTGCCCGACTACGGCAATGGTCAGTTCCGGCGTGGCGGACGTGTCCTGTTGCTCGCCGGGCACCTTTTCAGTCACACCCGTGATTGTATTGATTGCCTGGAGAGGCATCAGCCCGGTTTCGGACATTAACCTGCGGTAGTTCAGAAGGGTTTCCCATGCGGCGACGGCGGCTTCCTTGACCCTGAGCGGATTAAGATTAAGGTGCCGGCCCAGTCCGTAGACAGACTGGTAGAGATAGCGTTTTCCACGGTTAACGTCAATCTCTATTTCCAGGACAGGAGGTGACTCGGGGGCAACAGCCCTGGTCATGTCGGGAAGTCCCAGGAACTTGGCGCAATTGTACGTCTTTGGTTTCAGGCTGCGAATTACGGGTATAAACACGTAATCACACTTGTCTACCAGTGACAGGACATGGCCGGTGAATATTTTGACTGGCAGACAGGTATCGGCGACGACGCGTGCGGTCCCTTTCATCAGCGTAGTGCGCGTGGTTGGCGGGGAAATGACCAGTTCTGCCCCGAGATGTTCAAAGAAAGTCTTCCACATCGGATAGTACTGGTAGTAGAGGAGTGCCCGGGGAATACCGACTGTCGTCATAGCGCTTCCTCGAACTCGTTCTTTATCATGGCAAGTTGTTCCGGCCGGGTAAACAGGTCAATAACGGTCATTGCCATTGTCCGGGCAGCATCACACATGCCATTGATAGCTTCTTCCGAAGTGGCGGCGGCAGCAAATTCGGGCGAGTGCAGCAGTACGCCCGGGGGCGCAATAGCAACAGTTGCATGGATTGACGGTGTAACCTGGCTGACATTACCCGTGTCCGTACTGCCGAAGGTGCCGCTGCTATCGATAAGTTGCACCTGCCGTCCGAGCCGTTCCATATTTCCTGCAAACAGTCCTGCGAGAGTCATGTTACTGCGCATCGGGGCATAACGAACGTCACCCCACCTGTATTCCAGTCGGGCGCCGGTAGCAGTGGCGGCTCCTTTGAAACAGTCCAGGACTCTCTCCTGCAGTTTATCGAGATAACTCTCATCTTCAGCACGGACCATGAATAAACCGGCGCTGTGGTCCGGGACAATATTGGGGGCTTTCCCGCCTTCGGTAATGATTCCATGGATACGTGCCGTGCTTCTGATGTGCTGGCGTAATGAATCAAGTGCGTTAAAAGAAAGGAGCATTGCTTCCAGGGCGTTTATTCCCATCTCGGGACGGGCGGCAGCGTGAGCAGCTTTTCCGAAGAATTCAATATCGAGGTTCTGGCAGGCGAGAGCGTTTGTTGTTGCGGTATTTATGACGCTCGGGTGCACTATCATGGCTGCATCGAGGTTATTGAAAGCCCCTTGTCGTGCCATGATTACCTTGCCTCCGTAAAGCTCCTCTGCGGGAGTGCCAATTACGATTATCCGGCCGGACGGCATACCGGCAATGGCGCGGACTGCAACTGCCGCACCTATTGTGCTTGTGCAGATGATGTTATGACCGCAGGCATGTCCCAGTCCGGGCAGGGCGTCATATTCAGCGATAAGGGCAATAGCAGGTCCGGTATCACCGTAACTTGCCCGAAAAGCGGTTGGCAGTCCGCAGATGCCCCTTTCGATTGAGAAGCCGTTCTGTTCAAGATAGTCCGTGAGCCAGTCGGCCGCCCGGTTCTCATTGAAGCCGGTCTCAGGGTTATCGTGGATTTTCAGGG
Source organism: Dehalococcoidia bacterium (assembly GCA_011192055.1). The sequence continues at coordinate 30,254 of DUES01000157.1, read as the reverse complement.
CAAGTTCCTTGAGAGCGGCACGACGATTGTCGACCTCGTTAATTGCGGTGGTTTTCAGCTTCTCTATGTCCACATTTTCCCCGTCTTCAAAACAGCTATAGCTCCGTGAAAAAGGTAAAATGAGTGTACCGGATGGGAGTTACCGGAGCATGAACCGCTGTTCCCATTATATCCCAGGGACGCCGGGAATTCTAGGTGCTTCCCGGATGACCAGGGTGACCAGTAGTATGGACAGACGGGCCTGAGCCGTCCTGTAGAACTACGTCAGACGGGTACTCGGAACCGGTGCTGTACAGTCGGTTCTCTTGCATTTTTGACCTGCTTATGGTATACTTTCGACACTAGTGAAGTGGGTCTGAGTCCCACTTTTTTTCTTGATGAGAAGTTGTAGGATGGAGGCCTGATCTGAAATGAAGAGCGAGTTTTTGCTCGCTATAACTCAGCTCTCTGCAGAGAAGAACCTGAGCAAGGAAGTGGTGCTTGCTGCGGTGGAGCAGGCGCTGGCATCGGCATATCGTAAGGACAACTTCGCCGTTAACCAGAATATCGAAGTGAAAATCGACCCTGACACGGGCAATGTGGCGGTATGGGCCGAGAAGGTCGCCGTGGAGCTGCTTTCTGACAAGCGCCGTGAGATTTCACTGGAAGAAGCTCGTTTGATTAAAGCTGATGTGCAGCTTGACGAGGTAGTGATGGTGGAGGCTACACCACACAATGCCGGGCGTATTGCTGCCCAGACAGCCAAGCAGGTTATTCTCCAGCGTCTTCACGAGGCTGAACACAGTGCTATTTTTGAGGAATACGCGGATAAAGAAGGGGACATTATCAGTGGTGTGGTGCAGCGTATTGAACCGAGACAGGTCCTGATAGACCTGGTACGGACGGAAGCGGTACTCCCTCCGGCTGAACAAATGCCCAACGAACGCTACCGGGTAGGCCAGAGACTCAGGGTTCTTCTCCTTGAAGTGATGCGGACTCCCAAGGGACCGCGGGTAATGGTATCTCGTTCTCATCCTGACCTTGTTAAACGCCTTTTCGAGATGGAAGTGCCCGAAGTCTTTAACGGGACGGTAGAAATCAAGTCTATCGCCCGGGAGGCAGGACACCGGACGAAGGTAGCCGTGGCCGCCCGTCAGGAAGGTATTGACCCGGTAGGGTGCTGTGTTGGATTACGTGGAATCAGAATACAGAACATCGTCAATGAGCTAAGCGGCGAAAAAATTGATGTCGTGTTATGGAGTCCGGATACTGCTGCTTTTATTGCCAGTGCCCTGAGTCCGGCCCAGATAGTCACCGTGGAACTGGACAACGAGGGTGGTGTGGCTACGGTAGTTGTACCGGACAGGCAACTTTCACTGGCAATCGGTAGAGAAGGGCAGAATGCCAGGTTATCAGCCAAACTTGCCGGGTGGAAAATTGACATAAAGCCAGTATCTGTATATGAAGAAGAAAAGGCTGAGTCAGAACGGCTGAAAGCTGAACTGGCTGCGGTTGCAAAGGAAGAAAAGGAAGCAGAGGCAGAACTCGAAGCCGAGCTTGAGCCTGAACCTGAACCCGAGGTTAAGGAAGAGCCTGTTGCTGAGGTAGCGGTTGAAGTTGAAGAACAGCCGGCAGCCGAGGAAGAGATAACTTTAGAGGTACTGGCTGAACTTGAACAACCAATACCGGACATGGTTGAGGAATCAGTAGAAGAAGAGCCGGAGCCGGAAGAGGTTGAAGAGGTTGAGCCGCCCGTATTCTTTGAGCCGCCGGTATTTGCGGGGAAATCCGAATTAAGGTTTGCTGAAGATATACTGGGCCCCCGTGCTCCAAAGGGAAAGAAGAAAAAGAAAAAGGCAGGCCGGAATAAAAATCAGGACAGTGAAAGTCAGAGTTCAAAGAGGGTGCGCCGGCTGGATGCAACTGCGGGCGATGATGAACTCTAACCAGAAGCAAACGAAACATGTTCCGAAACGGACATGTGTGTCCTGTCGCCAGGTAAAGACTAAAGGGGAGATGATTCGCCTGGTACGGGTTGGTGAAGGTAAAGTAGAAGTAGACAGTAGCGGAAAAAAGGCCGGACGTGGTGCTTACCTGTGCAATTCACCGCAGTGCTGGGATTCCGGATTAAGCCAGGGTAGACTCGAACATGTATTAAGAACGTCTCTTTCCAGGGAGAAACGGGAGGAGATTTTAGAGCAGGGTAAATTAATCCTGCGGGGAGTACAATAGTGGCAGGCTCAGGAAAGCAGGCTGATGCCTCGCGGTCAGTAGCGGAAAAAAATAAGACAGGTTCAGCGGCATCAAGAGCCCAACAGGTGGAAATACCGTCCATGCTGACGGTGAAACAACTGGCGGAGCTTTTACAAATCAGCCACGTAGATACCATTAAGCAGTTGATGCGCCGTGGTGTTATGGCCAACGTCAACCAGGTGCTTGAATTTGAAGTGGCGGCTACCATAGCAGCGGATTTCGGTTTCGATGTGCGCAAAGAACCTCTGAGGGTCCGCAAAGCAAGTCGTATCGCAGATGCGCGGCGAAAGCGGCAGCTTCAGACTACGGATGAATCAGGTGGCCTGAAGTTACGACCACCGGTTGTTACTATTATGGGACATGTCAATCATGGCAAGACCAGGCTCCTTGACACCATCCGGCAAACAAATGTCATGGACCAGGAAGCCGGTGGAATCACTCAGCACATTGGCGCTTACCAGGTAGAAATAAACGGGCAGAAGATAACATTCCTGGATACCCCCGGTCACGAAGCATTTACGGCGATGAGAGCACGTGGTGCCCAGGTTACCGATATCACGATACTGGTCGTAGCTGCAGATGATGGCGTAATGCCCCAGACACTGGAAGCTATCGACCATGCCCGTGCTGCCGGCGTACCGATAGTCGTGGCCATTAATAAAATTGACAGGCCGGAAGCAAATCCGGACCTGGTCAAGCAGCAACTGGCAGATGCCGGTCTGCTAATCGAAGAGTGGGGTGGTGATACCGTTTGTGTGCCGATATCGGCCAGGGAGAAGATGGGTATTGACGATCTCCTGGCTAACCTGATGGTTGTCGCTGAAATCGAAGAGTTGAGGGCTGACCCCTCGCGTTTGGCGGAGGGTGTGGTTATTGAAGCGGAAATGGACAAGTCCCGGGGCCCGCTGGGTACAGTACTGGTCTATTCCGGCACACTGAGGCTGGGAGATACGGTTGTTGTTGGTGAAGTCTGGGGAAGAATAAAGGCAATGTTCAATGACGCCGGGAAACGGATTAAAAGGGCCGGTCCTTCCACACCGGCGGAACTGCTCGGTCTGAATGGTGTTCCGCAGGTTGGTGATGTACTGACCGTAGTGGGTGACGAACGTCAGGCGCAGGCTCTGATAGACAAGAACACAGCGGAAAGGGAGCGAGAACAGGCTTCAACGAAGGCCGTAAACCTGAGCAATGTATATGACCAGTTGAGTTCGGGCCGTGTAAAGGAGCTGAATATCGTCCTCAAGGCTGATGTTCAGGGCAGTATCGAGCCGATAAGAAACTCTCTGGAACAGATTGCTGAAGAAGATATAAAAGTCAGGGTTATTCACAGCGGTACCGGCAATGTTACCGAGAGTGACGTGATGCTGGCTATTGCTTCCAGAGCCGTGATAATAGGATTCAATACCGGTTCCGAGACCGGAGCGCGTCGATTGGCGGAACTGGAAGGCGTCAGTATCCGGTATTACGATGTCATTTACAGTCTTATTGACGATGTTGCCAAAGCTCTCAAGGGTATGCTGGAGCCCACGTATATTGAAGTGATTGAAGGTCACGTTGAAGTACGTGCAATCTTCACACTTGGCCGGCATGAAAAGATTGCCGGTGCTTATGTAACCGAGGGACGGGTGATTCGCGGGGCTTCAGTCAGGGTACTCCGTAATAAACAGGTCCTGCATGAGTCCGTTGTCAGCAGCCTGCGACGCTTCAAGGATGACGCCAGGGAAGTGGTCAGCGGTTACGAATGTGGAATAGGCGTCAGGGATTTCACTGATTTTGAAGTTGGCGATATCCTGGAGGTATACAGAACGGAAGTGGCTGGCTGAGGAGGAGACTGTGGGGTATCACATCGAGCGGGTGAATAGCCTCATCCGCCAGACAATCAGTGAGATGCTCACACGCCAGGTCAAAGACCCCCGACTTGGCAATTTTATATCAATAACGGCAGTTGACACTTCTGCTGATATGAAGCATGCCAAGGTATATGTCAGTTGCCTGCTGGGCGGGGACGGTAAACAGGACGATGAGAGCAGAGCGGAGACACTCAGTGTACTGTCTTCTGCAGCAGGCTTCTTCCGTCGTGAGATGGCTTCAAATCTGAAGCTGAGACGGATACCGGAGCTTACTTTCCAGTGGGATAAGTCTATTGAACGGGGAGACCAGGTGCTTCGTATCATAGATAATATTGTCCCGGTGGAAAGACACCCTGATAGTGAGTCTTCAACTTTAGACTAGACCCGCTATCCGGGTTTTACCAGTGGTATAACAATGTTTCTCTGGTGACTGATTGCGTTTGATTATGGACGGCATACTGAATGTAAACAAACCCGCGGGGAAGACATCTTTCGGGGTTGTGGCGATAATCAGACGTTTAAGCGGGGAACGGCGTGTCGGGCATGCAGGTACACTGGACCCGGCAGCTACCGGTGTCCTTCCTGTCTGCCTGGGCCAGGCGACGCGGGTTGCTGAATATCTTATGGATTCCACCAAGAAATACCGGGCGGACATCGGGCTGGGCATTACTACCGATACGTATGACGCTGCAGGTACGGTTGAAAAGAGGTCGGACATATCCGGGATAACACGGGCACAATTGGAGGAAGTGCTGAACAGCTTTCGTGGAAAAATATTGCAGACGCCTCCGATGTACAGTGCCTTGAAACACCGTGGTAAACCGCTCTATGAACTGGCACGAAACGGAATCACTATCGAGCGTCAGCAGCGCCAGGTTGAGATTTATTGCCTTGAGATATTAAAGTGGCGGCCGCCGGTAGTTACTGTAGACGTAGTCTGCTCCAAAGGTACTTATGTTCGCTCACTGGCACATGATATCGGACAGGCTCTGGGCTGCGGGGCGATTGTACAGGACCTTATCCGGCTGAAGTGCGGTACCTTTGAGATAGAAAATGCCGTATCTATAACTGAGCTGGAGACGGCCTTTCGTGAAGGGTACTGGCAGCGGTTCGTCTACCCCATGGACCATGTGCTCGCGGACTGGAGAGCGGAAACTGTCAGTGATGAAACGGCACAGGCAATCAGGAACGGACGTCCTGTCGACCTTGAGCAAACCCCGGACCGGGATGCGGAACAGGCACCCGAACCGGCGGAGCGAGACCTGTGCCGCATATATACTTCGGATGGCCGGTTACTTAGCCTGGTGCGATTCGAGCCGGCTACCCGGCAGTGGCATCCTGTGAAAGTCTTTCAGTAGTATGGGGCAGGTTTCCTACCCTGCAACTGAGCCTGATTATTCTGTGGCGGGGCTTGACAGCTACGCCTTGATGTGTTAAACCTTGATGTGTTGGTCATCAGACTAAAAAAGAAGAAAGGAGGTCCGGGGGTTGGAGGCGTATTGTTTTAAATGCAGAAAAAAAGTGGAAATTAAGAATGCAGAGAAGGTTACCCTGAAGAATGGCAGGCCTGCCACTAAGGGTGTTTGTCCTTCCTGCGGAACCAAGGTCTTCCGAATCGGGAAGGGATAGTCCCGGAGGGCATCCGGGCAGTACGCCGTAAAAAGTAGTAATATATTGCTGGCTGGACTATTCAGGGTTTGGCGATAATTGCCAGCAGGACGAAACCCCCCGAGACCGGGCTGAGACCATAATTAACAAAATTAACTGGAAAAATATCCTCGATAGTAACCCGGGATGTCCACCAGGTTGGTTGAGAGTAGGATACCTGCCGGAGTGAAGAGACTGAAGTATCTATTAAAGGAAAACAGTCTTGACGCACGGAAGTATGCGGTATCTGGTTGCGGCTATTCTGGAGTTTCCCTGGTAACCGGGGTGGAAATTCACTTCGGTGTGGTTGTAAAGGTTTGTGAGGTTGACCGATTCCTGCAGGTTCCTGGGTCGGAATAACAACTCGATGATACAGGAGGAGTTCGGACATTGGGTAAGATAAACGTAGCAATTATTGGTGTGGGCAACTGTGCATCATCACTGGTACAAGGGGTCTACCACTACCGTGATGCAAAGGACGACGCATTCGTACCGGGACTTATGCACGTTAATCTCGGAGGTTACCATATTCGCGACATAAATTTTGTTGCCGCCCTTGATATAGACAAAAACAAGGTTGGTAAAGACCTGGCGGAAGCAATCTATACCAAGCCAAATAATACCTTCAAGTTCTGCGATGTGCCTGCTACCAAGGTGAAAGTCCAGCGGGGTATGACGCATGACGGGCTGGGGCAATACCTGTCAAAGATAATCGAGAAAGCGCCGGGTTCTACCGTGGATATTGTAAAGCTTCTCAAGGATACCAAGACAGACGTTGTTATCAACTATCTGCCTGTCGGTAGCGAGGAAGCAACCAAGTGGTACGTGGAGCAGGTACTGGAAGCAGGATGTGCACTGGTCAACTGCATCCCGGTGTTTATCGGCCGGGAGAAGTACTGGCAGCAGCGTTTTGAGAGCAAGGGTCTGCCGGTTATTGGTGACGATATCAAGTCCCAGGTTGGCGCGACTATTGTCCACCGGGTACTGACGAGACTGTTTCGTGAACGCGGCGTCAAGCTGGAGCGGACGTATCAGCTGAATTTCGGCGGCAACACTGATTTTTATAACATGCTGGAGAGGGACCGCCTGGAGTCGAAGAAGATATCCAAGACCAATTCAGTTACCTCTCAGCTTGATTATGATATTGGTGAAGATAACATCCATGTCGGTCCGAGTGATTATGTTCCGTGGCTCCTGGACCGGAAGTATTGCCACATCAAGATGGAAGGTCAGACCTTTGGTGGTGTACCGCTGACCGCCGAACTGAAACTTGAGGTGTGGGACAGCCCGAACTCGGCGGGGGTAGTCATTGACGCTCTCAGGTGCTGCAAGATCGGTCTGGACCGCGGGCTGAAAGGTACGCTGGTGGGACCGGCAGCCTATTTCATGAAGTCACCTCCTGTTCAATACTCTGACGACGAAGCCCACCGTATGGTGGAGGAATTCATCGTCGCGAATACCGGGGATGCAAAGACAGAGGATAAATAACGACCTGTTTGGATGCCCCGTCGGCGCCGAATATATGGTCTCAGGTAGCCGGTGATGAAAATAGCTTTGGTTTCTCCCTATGATTTCGCTCACCCGGGAGGGGTCGCCAGTCATATCTCCTCGCTGGAACAGCAATTTACACGGATGGGGCATGATGTCAAGATAATTGCCCCTGCATCACGTGTTATCAAGGACTTTGGTGACAGGTTTATTTCTATCGGCCGGCCTTATCCTATACCGAGTAGTGATTCCGTGATTCGTGTCCCCATTTCGCTGCACCTGGCCCCGATAATAAAGGAAACCCTTGCCCGGGAACAGTTTGACATAATTCATCTTCACGAGCCTTTCATGCCGATGCTGTGCAGCGCCATAGTACGGCTTTCTAATAATACGGTCAACGTGGGGACCTTTCACGCTGCGGAAGGTAAACCGGGCTATAACTGGGGCAGGCCTGTCAGTACATGGATGATACGACGGCGGCTGCATAATCTTCACGGTAGGATTGCTGTCTCCAAACCGGCCCAGGACTACCACAGCAAGTATATTCCGGGCCCTTACGAGATTATCCCGAACGGTATTGACCTGGAGCCTTTTTCAGATAAGGTGGCTCCCTTTGAAGAGTACCGTGACGGCAAGAAGAATATCCTGTTTGTGGGGCGCCTGGAGTTCCGCAAAGGCCTTAATTACCTTCTCAATGCGTTCCTGCTGGTGAAACGTGAAATACCGGATGTGCGTTTGATTGTCGTTGGGCCCGGTACCAGGTTACGCCGGAGATACGAACGCTGGGTGCAAAAAACCGGACTGGAGAAGGATGTTATCTTTGCTGGTTATGTATCCAATGAAGACAAAGCCCGTTATTACAAGACGGCGGATATCTTCTGTGCCCCGGCGACCAGCAGAGAGAGCTTTGGAATTGTCCTGCTTGAGGCCATGGCGACGGGTAAGCCGGTAGTGGCGACCAATATACCTGGCTATGCCAGTGTGGTCAGTGATGGCGAAGATGGCATACTGGTACCGCCACAGAACTACAACGAGCTGTCCCGGGCATTAAAGACACTGCTGAACGACGAGAATCTTTGTGAACAGATGGGGATGAAAGGTAAGGCCAAGTCCCGGAATTTCAGCTGGGAGCTTGTCGCTCAGCAGGTTATGGACTACTATCTCCGGATTATCGGTGAAGTCCGGGGTAAGAACGCCGCTGACTCGATGACATAACAGTCATACGATAACAGGGTGTGGATTGGATGATACAGTATTGCGAGAACGGCGGTCAATGACGACCCTTGAAGGAGTACGCAGGACCCTGGGTTATTACCTTACCCAGCCTTTGATGAAACTGCTGGCGAGGACTTCCGTTACACCAAACATGATAACCTGCTTTGGCGTGCTTATATCCATAAGTGCGGGGGTAGTCATTGCCCTGGGGCATCCTTTTATTGCCGGATTTATCGTCCTCGTGGGCGGGTTCTTTGACACTATCGATGGAGCACTGGCCCGCTATACGGGGCAGACCAGCCGGTTCGGTGCGATTCTGGATTCCACACTGGACCGTCTTGCCGAGGCAGCCGTACTGCTTGGTTTGATCGTGTATTATGCTGCGGAGCAGTCCGTACCGGGTATCGTGGTGGCAGGTATTGTCTGGATAGCATCAATGCTGGTGAGTTATATCCGGGCAAGGGCGGAAGCGATGGGTCTGGACTGTACAACAGGTCTATTTACGCGTGCTGAGAGGATTGTCATAATGGTACTGGGCTTACTGTTGAGCAGGATTGATAGTGCCCTTCTGATAGCCCTCTCCGTTGTTGCCGCATTGAGTGTCGTAACCGTGGTACAGAGGTTGCATCACGTTTGGAACCAGACAAAAACAGGATAGATTGGAGAGACCATGACGGTTATTGCAGTCATAGGTGCCCAGTGGGGTGACGAGGGGAAAGGTAAGGTAGTTGATATGCTGGCGGAGAGAGCGGACTACGTGGTCCGGTTTTCCGGCGGCGACAATGCCGGGCATACCGTCATTAATCCTTACGGCAAATTTGCCCTTCATCTTGTCCCGTCAGGTGTCTTTTCGCCCAAAGCCACCTGTATCCTGGGCAATGGAATGGTAATTAACCCGGCGGTACTGATTTCCGAACTGGATATACTCCAGGAACGGGGTATCGATATCTCCCGGCTGGTAATCAGTGACCGTGCCAACCTGATAATGCCATATCATACGCTGCTGGACGGGCTGGAAGAAGAGTCAAGAGGCGGCAAGGCTATCGGTACCACCCGGAAGGGAATAGGGCCCGCGTTTTCAGATAAAGTGGCCAGGCTGGGTATCAGGGCCGGAGATATTCTGGACAGAGATGGATTCCACGAGCGATTGGGCCATATCCTGGAGAATAAAAATGCTATCCTGACCAGGCTTTATGGGGTCGAACCGCTATCACTGGAGCAGGTGTACGAAGACTACTGTCGGTATGCCAAGCGGCTCGCTCCCTTTATCCGTGAGACAACAACGATACTGACGGAAGCCCTGGACCGTGATGACATGGTATTGCTGGAGGGTGCCCAGGGAACACTCCTTGACCCGGACTTCGGGACATATCCGTACGGTACCTCGTCCTCACCGACCGCTGCGGGAAGTGTTATCGGTTCAGGTATCGGCCCGACCAGGTTGAATCGTGTCCTCGGTGTCTACAAGGCGTATTGTACCAGGGTAGGTACCGGACCGATGCCCACCGAACTGCATGACGAAACCGGAGACCTTATCAGGGAACGGGCGCATGAATACGGTACCACTACCGGCAGACCACGCCGCTGTGGCTGGTTTGACGCTGTGGCTGCCCGTTTCAGCCACCAGGTAAACAATTTTACCGGCATGGCAATAACCCGGCTCGATATCCTCGACAGCCTGCCCAGTCTGAAGATTTGCGTCCGCTACCGACTGGACGGGAAAGAGACCGACTGTTTCCCGGCGAATGTCGATCACCTGGAGAAATGCCAGCCGGTCTACGAAGAGCTTCCCGGGTGGCAGAGCCCGACCAGCGGCATCAGGGAATACGAGCAATTACCACCGCAGGCCCGGCAATACCTTGAACGGCTTGAAGAGCTTACGTCGTGTCCGGTGAGCGTCATCTCAGTTGGCCCAGCAAGGGAAGAGACCATCATCCGTCACGATATCCTTTAGAAGACCGTAGCCGACTGCCCGGAGAGAAATAGTGCTGGAACCGGATAGCTCGCAGCGATTTAACACCGATGTACTCGTCATCGGCAGTGGAATTGCCGGACTGCGGGCGGCCATTGCTGCCAGGCAGTGTAAGGCTGAAGTGGTGCTGCTGTCTGAATCACCGGCCGGATTCCGGAGTAACTCGGCTATTTCCCGGGCGGTCTTTGCCACTGCCGGATTCAGGCCGGACACCGGGGATTCACCGGAGGCGCATCTCGAAGATATTATCTCCGGTGGGCGTTTACTCAGCGACCGCCGACTGGTAGCAGTCATGACGCAGGCTGTTTCCCGGCAGGTTGATGACCTGCAGGGGTATGGCGTTAACTTCGTACGTGTCGAGAGTAAACTGCATGTAGGGCGGGCACCGGGCCATTCACTCCCACGGCATTTATCCGTCATAAAAAACCAGGGAATCAATATTACGCGCCCGATGAGACACTATGCAGCCGGTACCGGTATCCGGTTTATCGAGGGTGTGCAGGTAACCAGGCTTCTTCGTGACGGCAACCAGATTGTCGGAGCACTGGGGCTTGATATACACGGGCGGATATATATTATTGCTGCCGGGGCTACCGTCCTGGCAACCGGGGGAGCCGGCAGGATATACCGGCGGACAAACAATGCCGTTGGGTCGACCGGTGACGGTTATGCACTGGCCTACGATGCCGGAGCTGTCCTGCGTGACATGGAGTTCGTCCAGTTCTACCCGACAGGATGGGGCGAAGACGGCAGTAAAATGTGTTTTTACGAGGGGCTGCTGCCGATAGGGGCCACTATCAGGAACTCACCGGGTGAGGATGTCATGGTAAAGCACGACCTGGGTGATTATACGATGGTAACCAGGGACAAGCTGGCACGGATGATAATGAAGGAGATCGCTGAAGGTCATGGGACTGATGGCAATCTTGTCTTTGATTTCAGTACCGTCCCCGGCGATAAGACTCAATTGCTCCAGGCAGTAAAGCGGATGAGTCATATAACCGGACAGGACAGCGTGCCGGTGTCTCCTACGGTGCATTTTTTAATGGGTGGTATTAAAATCGATGAGAGCACCGGGGCTGGAATTCGCGGTCTGTATGCTGCGGGTGAGGTCTGCGGCGGAATTCACGGAGCAAACCGCCTTGGTGGAAACGCCATCAGTGAAACGCTGGTTTTCGGGGAAATCGCCGGGAACCAGGCTGCGGCATTTGCCGGAAAAAGGTCAGTAATCGTGCCGGAGAGTGACGCCGTTACCGGGATTAATAACCTCAATGGCCTGATACCGGGCAACCGGACGGGGAGTCTCGAGCGATTATGGCTTTCACTGAGAAAGGTGATGTGGGAAAAGGCAGGTGTTATCAGGGATGAGGCCGGACTGGAGACGGCACTTGGTGAAATAACATCACTCCGTGAACAGCTTGACCTGACTTCGATAACTGACTCCACTGAGCTTTACCAGGCTGCCAAGCTGGCGAAAGCGCTTACGGTGGCAGAAATGATATGCCGGGCTGCGATGATGAGGACGGAAAGTCGTGGAGCCCATTACCGCAGCGACCATCCGGAAGAGGATACTCAACACTGGCTGAAAAACATTGAGATATCACGCCGTGATAACGAAATGACCCTGACAGCCGTACCGGTAGCTGTCTGATAAAGCTGGAAATTCAGCTTCACTACTTTAGCCCAAATCGACAGGTTTGGCCCAGATGGTAAGGTCAGGCCTGGCAGGGTGATGAAAATTCTTTCAACCATCCCCCTGACCCCTTTCCTCTCTAGGAAGGGGAAAAGAATGTATCTGGGGGACTCCCCCAGACCCCTGCCAAAGGGGCTTCACCCCTTCTGAGGAGCGCTCCCTCTGGACTCCCCTTTTTCAGCAACCTGTTAGACCGGAAGGTCAACCTGGTAGTTTTTCAGGGTATTGTTTATCAGCGTTGCGGTTGCTTCGTCCGGTTCCGTTAGCGGCAAACGCGGTTTACCCACGTTGAAACCGACCTGGTTAACAGCATACTTTACCGGTATCGGATTGGAGACCACAAACAGCGCTTTTACCAGGGGCAGTAATCGACGGTGTATGTCTGCTGCTTTCTCCGTATCCCCGTTGACAAAGCTGTAAATCATCTCATTAATCTGGTTACCGACGATGTGGGAAGCGACGCTGATAACGCCGTAGCCGCCGATAGCCAGAATCGGCAGGGTATCGGTATCGTTGCCGCTCCAGACTCGGAAGTCCCTGGTACCGCTGATTATCTTTGCTGACTGTTCCAGGTCACCGCTGGCTTCTTTTATACCGATAATATTGTCTGTCTGGCTGAGACGTATGGTTGTCTCAGCAGCGAGGTTAGTAACGGTGCGTGACGGAACATTGTAGAGGATACAGGGTAAACTGGTGTTGTCTGCAATCGTCTTAAAATGCTGGTAAAGGCCTTCCTGGGTGGGTTTATTGTAGTAGGGCACAACGAGCAGGCACCCGTCTGCCCCTGCTTCTTCAGCGCCCCTGGTTGCCGCCAGTGCTTCAGCAGTATTGTTGCTGCCGGTACCGGCGATAACGGCACCGCGGTCGCCTATGGCAGATTTCACCTCTTTGAACAGTCGCAGTTCCTCGTCCCGGGTAAGGGTTGGTGATTCTCCGGTGGTGCCGACTACCAGGATCCCTTCGCTTCCGGAATCGAGCAGGGCCAGCGCCAGCTTCCTGGCTTGCTCGTAGTCAACGTTGCCCTTCTCGTCAAAGGGTGTAACCATGGCTGTTAATAACCGTCCAGGATCCTTCATCATACTAACCTCCAGAAGATAGCCAGCTATTTACTGTTTTTTATCTGCTTATTTCATGTTATACGTAGTACAGTTTGCTATTCTTGGATAATACGGGTGTGAAGTTTGAAAGTACCAGCAGCCCGGCTTCGGTTTATTACGGCTTCACCAGACCAAGCAGAGTGTCCAGTCCGAGTACCAGTCCTTTCCGGTGAATGACTTCTTTGACAGCCAGGATGACACCCGGCATAAAACACTCCCGGCTGATGGTATCGTGGCGTATTGTCAGTGTCTGGCCGGCTGCTCCAAAAACCACTTCCTGGTGGGCCAGGAGGCCGGGTAGCCGGACACTGTGGATATTTATCCCCTCTACTATTTCACCACGTGCCGGAAAAGACTGCTCTGCTGCTGAGGACTTGAGGAATGGTGTTCCTCGTGCCTGAAGCATGTCACGGGCGGTCTTGAGGGCTGTCCCCGACGGGGCGTCCGCTTTGCGGTCGTGGTGGAGCTCGGTTATCTCGGCGTAATCGAGATACCTGGCGGCGACTGTTGACAGGTGCATCATGATAACGGCTCCCAGGGCGAAGTTTGGTGCAACCACAACGCCGACGTTGCCGGCTGTTGCCAGGCGTTCGATTTCATTGAGGTCGTCAGCACTGAGTCCGGTGGTCCCGACTACCACGTTAACGCCCCGGGCAGTGGCGGTGCGTACCGCCGGTACAGTGGCACTGGCAATAGTGAAATCCACCAAGGCATCCGGTTTGCACTCAGGGATAACAGCATCGAGGTCACCGGAGAACGGCACACTTCCGGAGCCGTCGGGAAGGTCTAACCGGTCCGTGGTAACGTTCTGTTCGGTGGCACCGACTACCTTGGTATCCGGGTCCTGGCAGAGAGCATTGATTACTTCCTTGCCCATTCTGCCCAGGGCCCCCTGCACGACAACTCTGATAGGGCTCATTTCCAGCCTCCTGTAACCTAGTGCGGCCGTCTGTCCTGGTTAAAACGGGAGCGCTGCTGCGGAGGGCGTGAGTCGGGGCGTCTCCGCGGCGGGTAATTGTCTGATGCCGGCGGTCTGTTGCCACTTTCCTGGGCGGGTGTATCCTTTTCGAAGACGGCTTTCCTTGACAGTGCAATCTTGCCCTCCTCGTTCCGTATTACCTTGACCGTTATCTCATCACCGACTTTTACTTCGTCCTCGATGGCGGGCACCCGGTAGTTGGCCAGTTCACTGATGTGGACCATGCCTTCTTTACCGGGCAGAATTTCCACGAAGGCACCGAAACTGAGCAGTCGTGTTACCTGGCCGGTATAGATACTGCCGACCTCGACTTCCTTGGTCAAGCCCTCAATTATGGCTATCGCCTGGTTGGCACTTTCGGCATTGGTGGAGCCTATCAAGACCGTACCTTCATTGTCAACATCGACCGTCGTCCCGGTCTGCTCCTGAATTGAGCGGATCGTTTTGCCGCCAGGACCGATAATAGCCCCGATTTTCTCGGTATTAATTGTTATCTTGTACATGCGCGGTGCGTATGGGCTGACCTCCGGCCGGCTGGTGCTGATGGTGCGATTCATGATATCCAGGATGTGTAAACGGGCTTCACGGGCCTGCTGCAGTGTTGCCTTGACTATCTCCATAGTAAGGCCTTTCAGCTTCGTGTCCATCTGTACTGCGGTGATACCATCGGTGGTACCGGCTACCTTGAAGTCCATATCRCCATAAAAATCTTCCATACCCTCGAGGTCGGTAAGGACATTAAAGCGGCCTTCGGTGTCTGYGACAAGGCCCATTGCAATRCCTGCGACTGCTTTACTGACAGGAATGCCGGCATCCATAAGYGAAAGGCTGCTGGCACAGACGCTGCCCATTGAGGTGCTGCCGTTTGAACTGAGGACCTCGGAGACGAGACGGATTGTATAGGGGAAATCCTCATCYTTRGGAAGKACCGSGACCATTGCCCGTTCAGCAAGTGCGCCGTGACCGATTTCGCGTCGGCCGGGTGAGCCGACACGTCTTGCTTCTCCTACCGAGAAGGGTGGGAAATTGTAGTGATGCATGAAACGCTTTGACTCGTCCAGACCGAGTCCGTCAAGTTGCTGCTCTTTCTTGATCGAGCCCAGTGTAGTGATGGCCAGTACCTGGGTGAGTCCACGGCTGAACAGTCCTGAACCGTGGGTACGGGGGATAATTCCGGTTTCGCAATTAATCTCTCGTACCTCGGTAAATCCACGCCCACTGACACGCTTTCCGTGGTCGAGTACGCCACTCCTCAGAGCTTTCTTTGCTTCATTTTCGAAAGCGGACGTAATTTCTTCCTCGGTGAACTGCTCTCCAAGTGCCAGAATAAGCTCTGCCTTGAGCTCGTTAAGTGACCGGTCACGATCAAACTTGTCCGGCTGGAAGAGAGCCGACTCCAGCTTTCCCGAGATGATTTGCGAGACTGCCGGGCCTACCTCGCCGTCAACCGCAGTTGAAGTGGGGGGTTCCTCTTTAGTTTTGCCCAGTTCTTCCCGCATCTGCTCCTGGAGTCTGATAATACTCTGGTTTGCCTGGTGCCCGAATTCAATAGCCTGGAATATCAGGTCTTCCGAGACCTCCTGAGAACCGGCCTCAATCATGGCTACGGTGTCACTGGTACTGGCCACAACGAGATCAAGTTTGCTGTTTTCAATCTGTGGAAGTGGCGGGTTGAGCACCAGTTCGTTATTGATGTAACCGACGTGGACGGCACCAACCGGACCGGCGAAGGGTACTCCTGACATATGAAGTACCGCCGAACTGCCGATAAGGGCCAGTACATCGGGGTCGTTCTCATGGTCTACGGATAATACCGTGATGATAAGCTGAATTTCGCGGCGCCAGCTCTTGGGCAGCAGCGGCCGCAGGGGCCTGTCGGTCATACGGCTGGTCAGGGTTGCTTCCTGGCTCGGCCGTCCTTCACGGCGAATAAAACCGCCGGGAATTTTTCCGGCGGCATACAGTCTTTCCTCGTAATCAACGGTAAGGGGGAGAAAATCGACACCCTCCCTGGGTTTTGCAGCAACACATAGTGTTACCAGTATGACGGTATCGCCCCATCGGACGGTTACCGCCTCATCCGCCTGCATAGCCAGCTTGCCAGTCTCGATGACAAGGGTTCTGCCTCCTATCTCACATTCAAATTTACGGGTTTCTAACAATACATCCTCCTAGTGCTGGCTATATCTGCGGTACGACGCAGGTTGTAGTTGCACATTTATGCATAAATTGGTTATTTCCGGTCTTTACCTGTGATAACTGCACAGGCAAGAGTGCTATGAAGTCTTTACTTGCGCAATCCCAGGCTCTTTATCAGGGTGTGGTAGCGGCGCACATTTTCCCGGCTCAGGTAGGATAGCAGCCTTCTTCGTTGCACTACCAGGCCTATCAGGCCGCGCTGTGTGCCATAGTCATGCCGGTTGGCTACCATATGTCCGGTCAACTGGTTAATTCTATCGGTGAGTATCGCTACCTGTACCTCGGTTGACCCGCTGTCTCCTTCATGGAGAGCGTACTTTTCTATGATTGCTTTCTTTTTAGCCTTGTTCAAATTATGCTCCTGAGTTAATAAATCCTGTACTCGAAAGTCAATAAATTATACCATACGGAGAGATGAGTGTAAAACGGAATACGGGCTTGACAGGATACACGGATACGTGTATTGTAAGCACAGAGGGGGAGACCGGGAGACGGCTATGAGCACGATTGAGGTCAGCCAGGGAGATATAACCCGTTTTGAAGCGGATGCCCTGGTGAATGCAGCCAACAACCAT
Source organism: Dehalococcoidia bacterium (assembly GCA_011192055.1). Next base: position 13,307 of record DUES01000157.1, on the reverse strand, counting down.
CTCTGGATGGGTGGTGGTGTCGCAGGGGCATTGAAGAGGGCTGGCGGGGTCGAGATAGAAACCGAGGCTATAAGCAGAGGGCCTGTTTCCGTCGGGGAGGCGGTTGCTACGACCGCAGGTAAACTCAAGTCCCGATACGTGATTCATGCCGCCGTTATGGGCCAGGACCTTTCTACCAGTGCGGACTTTATCCGGCAGGCGACGAAAAACAGTCTGCTCCGGGCGGATGAACTCGGTCTCAGCAGTATTGTCTTCCCTGCCCTGGGTACGGGTGTCGGGGGTTTTCTGGCTGAGGAATGTGCCCGCATAATGCTGGGAGAGGTGCGGAGGCACCTGGTCGAAGGAAGCGGACTGGAGCAGGTGGTATTCGTCCTTTTTGATGAGCCGGTCTGCACCGTATTCCGGCAGGAACTGAAGCGGCAGGATAACGGGGCGTCTCAGCCGTAACAAGAAACACGTCAGCAGTCGCCGATGCGGCTGTATCTTTTTGTGATATAGTACACGAAAACGTGTAATGGATAAGGATATTCAGGGTGGTGCTGGTTTGCAGGGTAGTCCTGACATGCCGGGCATCAGGGAGACCGGAAGGGTACCGGTACAGTCGGGAATGGAATTGCTGCAGGCGGCAGCGTCAGGGGAATGAGGTTGGCAGATACTATCCCGGAGTGTGATGTGGTCAGTCTGTGGTTACACCTGGTGCGGAGCGGGGCAGAACTGACCACAGTGCATGGTGCGCCGGTGAGGGTGATATATCCGGGAAGGCTCAACAACGGGCAGGGCCCCGATTTTTGTGATGCTGTCGTGGGTATTGGTCAGCGGATATACCAGGGCGATATAGAGGTGCATGTTCGCTCCCGTGACTGGCAGGCTCATTGTCACCACCGTGATACAGCATACGACCGGGTGGTGCTGCATGTTGTCATGCGGCATAACGGGCGGTCCGTTACCCGCCTTAGCAGTGGAAGCACTGTACCGGTGGTCACTCTTGACCGGTATTCGGGAGTGAATTCCAGTATCGACGGTGAATCAACAGCCTGCGTGGGGATAGTCCTTACGGGTAATGATGACAGACTGGGAGAACTCCTGGATAATGCCGGTATGGCACGGTTCCTGGACAGGGTTGGTGAATGCTATCACGACCTGGAGACGATGGAACCCGGCCAGGTCGTGTACCGCGGTATTATGGGTGCCCTGGGCTACGCACACAACAAGTTGCCTTTCCTGGAACTGGCGGAAAGGGTCCCGTTATACGAACTGGAGGAAATAGCACATCGTTCCGGTACCGGCGAAGAATGCCTTGCCAGTATCCAGGCCTGCCTGATCGGGACTGCGGGGCTGCTTCCCGGGCAGCGGTGGGGCGACAAACGCAGAGACAGGCTGGATGATGATTGTGTGGCCGGGCTTGAAGACCTGTGGAATACGTTCGGTGACGCGGAGGTTATGTCCCCGGATGAGTGGCACCTCTTTCGTGTAAGACCGAACAACTCTCCTGTCCGCCGGCTGGCGGCGATGAGCTACCTGGTCTGTCGTTACCGGGAAAACGGACTGCTGAGCGGGCTGCTGGACAGTCCGGAGAAGGAACCGTGGATGGGTGTTGACCGTCTGAAGCTGGAAAACAGGCTGGTGGTCAATGCCGGCGGGTACTGGGCGAACCGGTTTGATTTTGGCTGGGGAAGCCTGACAAGCAGCCCGGTCCTGCTGGGCAGGCAGCGGGCTGCCGATATCGTGGTCAATGTTCTGCTGCCCTTTATGTTTGCCCGGGGTCAGTCTGCCGGCCGGTCGGACCTGGCCGCAGAGGCACTGGCCATCTACGGTGGTTATCCCCGGCTGGCCGTGAATACCGTGGAAAAGCACATGAAAGCCCAGTTCGGAGTGACCAATACTCTGATACATTCCGCACGGAGGCAGCAGGGGTTACTCCACATCTATAAAACGAGGTGCATACGGGGGAAATGCCCGGACTGTGAACTGGGACAGGTTTCGCGGGTAAACGGTAAAAGAAAAAACTCCTCCGTTCCTCTTCAGGACAGCCTGAGATTGGGGATGATGTCCAGGTCAGGGTCAGCTGTTTCACCGGCGCAGAACTGGAAATAACCGCAGGCTGCTATCATGGCGGCGTTGTCCGTACAAAAGACAGGTTCGGGTACCAGTACCGGCAGCGGTGAGGTATCAATCAGGGTCTGCCGCAGTGAGCTGTTGGCGGCAACTCCTCCGGCGAGCAGGACCTGGTTAACGGGGTACTCACCGGCTGCAGTAACTGTCTTGGTTACCAGGACGTCGACAACCGCCTCCTGAAAACTGGCGGCGGCGTCTGCCGGAGATGATATACCGCCGTCTTCGACGATACGCAGCAGAGCGGTCTTAACGCCACTGAAGCTGAAATCATGGGTCCCCCTGAGCCACGCCCGGGGCAACTGCAGGGAAGGATTTCCCGATCTTGCCGCTTTTTCGATGGCAGGACCGCCGGGATAGCCGAGGCCGAGAAGGCGTGCCGCCTTATCGAATGCCTCACCGGCGGCGTCATCCCTGGTCTGACCGAGCAGAACGTAGTCGCGGTGACCGCGTACCAGCACGAGGTCGGTATGTCCTCCGGAGACGATAAGGCAGACCAGTGGAAAATCGAGGCTGCCTTCACTCAGCCAGTTGGCATATATATGACCTTCGAGGTGGTTTACGCCCGTTAGCGGCAGACCGCGGGCGAAGCTGATTGCCTTGGCGGCATTAACGCCCGTAAGTAGTGAACCGGCCAGCCCGGGACCGATGGTGACTGCGATGCCGTCAATATCATCCCAGTCGGTGCCCGCATCAGTCATCGCCTGCCTGATTACGGGAATGATACTGAGAGTGTGCTGCCGGGAAGCAACCTCGGGGACGATTCCGCCGTAGCGTGAGTGAATCTCCACCTGCGATGAAATCCGGTTGGACAGTATCTTTTTACCGTCTTCGACAATAGCGGCGGCCGTTTCGTCGCAGGATGTTTCAATACCCAGAATTTTCATATAACTGGATTATATCATAGAGAGTGTGGTAGGATAATGAACTTCTTTGACACCTTTGCTTACCGGTGATATGATTATGCTGTCGTTTACATGAATCCTGGTACCCAAGAGGTGATGGTATCTGGGTAGCATCTTACCGCTATATCTAGCGCTTCTCATTGTTTTCTTACTGTTTTCCGCCTTCTTTTCCAGTTCGGAAACAGCCTATATTTCCTTGCAGAAGTTAAGGCTGGAGTACCTTGTGGATGCCAAGGTGGGGGGAGCAGCCCGGGTGGCGAGACTGTTGCGCCGTCCGGAACGGTTGCTTTCTACAGTCTTGCTTGGCAATACCTTCGTCAATACGGCTGCTACCGCCCTGGCTACGACGCTGGCCATTAACATATGGCCAAACCATGGTGTTCTGATTTCCACTGTAGGTTTAACCATAATCCTGCTGATATTCTGTGAAACAACCCCCAAGACATTTGCCGCCCTGCACACGGAACGTCTGGCTCTCACTTTCGGCCGTCCCCTTGAAATGGTTGCATGGTTATTCACACCCTTTGTGGTAGTTCTGAGCTGGATAGCCTCACGGTTCAGCAAGCTTGTCGGGGTAAAACCTGTGCCGGGTTCCCTGGTAAGTGACGATGAAATCCGCACCATGATATCACTGGGGCAGAGGCAGGGGGAGATGGAGGATGCCGAAGCGGAACTGCTGGACAAGGTATTTGAGTTCGGTGACCGGCCGGTCCGCGAGGTGATGGTACCCCGACCGGAGGTAGTGGCGATAGAGCAGGGTTCAAAAATTACGGAATTTCTTGACCTGTATGCGGAGCATCCGCTGTCACGCTTCCCGGTTTATGACGAAAACATGGACAGCGTTGTCGGTATCCTGGCAATTAAGGACGTTCTCATGGCCCAGGCGAAGGGTGGTGCCAGCAAACAGGATACCATTGATGACCTCGTCCGTCCGGCACACTTCACACCGGAGACCAACCGGATAAACGAGCTTTTCTCCGAACTGCGTGACCATAACTACCGGATGGCAGTAGTGGTTGACGAGTACGGGGGCACTGCAGGTATCGTCAGTCTGACACGGTTGGTGGAAGAGATTGTAGGCCCGGTGGGAGATGAGCTTGCACTGGTAGAAAAGGACTACGAGATTATTAATGCCAATACCTTCCAGGTGGATGGTGGCATGCGGATTGAAGAAGCCAACGAGGAGCTGGAACTGGAATTTCCCGAAGGTGACTATGAGACGGTAGCCGGTTTCATCCTGTATCTGCTCGGACGAATACCCAGGGCCAATGAACAACTGCGATATAAGGACGTTAAAATAGTCATTACTGAAATGCGCGGCATGAAGGTTGAGAAAATACTGATAACTAAGGAAGGTCATGGCAGGACTAACAGTTAGTACTTGTCTCAACGAGAACTTCAAGCCTGTTGAGGCTGGGATTTAGTAGTATGTCCGGTATTGAGATACTATTTATCGTGCTCTTGGTGCTATGCTTCATGCTGTCTGCATTTTTCAGTAGTTCAGAGGTGGCGTTTTTCTTTCTTCAGCGGGTAAAGATTGAACACCTGCTAAGCACCAAAGTAAAAGGGGCTGACAGGGTATACCGGCTGATAAATCGTCCGGAAAGGTTATTGTCCGTCATTCTGCTCGGGAATAACCTGGTGAATACTGCCGGGGCAGCACTTGCTACCGCGCTGGCAATTAAATACCTGCCGGAAGAGCAGGGTGTACTCGTTGCCACCGTGGGTGTTACTATCATATTACTGGTATTCAGCGAAACCATTCCCAAGACAATAGCTACACAGTATTCCGAGCGTATGTCATTACTTTTTGCCAGACCGATAGAGTGGCTCCTTTGGATGTCCTTGCCATTCGTGGTAGTACTAAGCTGGATTGCTTCCGGTCTGAGCAGGTTGCTGGGCGGAACACCTGTACCGAGGTCCCTGGCCGGTGAAGCGGAAATCCGCAACATGATTACGGTGGGACACCGGGAGGGGACAGTAGAAGAAGCCGAAGCCAGGATGCTGCACAAGGTATTTGATTTCGGTGACCGAAGAGTGCAGGAAGTAATGGTGCCGCGTCCTGAGGTGGTTGCCATAGAAAAGGGTTCCAAGGTGTCCGAATTTCTTACACTTTATGCCCAGTTCCCGAGGTCGCGCTTTCCGGTGTTTGATGAAAATATGGACAACGTGATAGGTATTCTGGCTATCAAGGATGTACTGATGGGCCAGGCAAAGGGAGCAGTTACGCGGTCAAGCCCGATTGACGAGTTACTCCGGCCGGCATATTTCACACCGGAATCCAAGCTGATCAGTGAATTGTTTAACGAGATGCGGGACAGCAACTACCGTATGGCAGTGGTTGTTGATGAATTTGGCGGTACGTCCGGTATTATCATGCTAAGCAGACTGGTCGAGGAAATTGTTGGTGAGGTTGGTGATGAACTGGCGGCGGTAGAGAAAGACTACGAAGAAATTAACGCCTACACGTTTGAGATTGACGGCGGGATGCGTATCGAGGAAGCCAACGAAGAGATGGAACTGGGACTTCCCGAAGGCGAGTATGATACCGTGGCCGGATTTGTGCTTAATACCCTGAGACGTATTCCCCGGCCGAACGAGCAGATAAGATACAAGGACATGACACTGGTGGTCTCCGAGATGCGCGGGGTCAAGATAGAACGGATTGTCCTGACCAGGGAGGAACATGCAGCGACTTCGGATTAGGTTCAGTCGGGGAAACGAGCTTAAATTTATATCCCACCTGGATATTATCAGGTTGTGGGACAGGGCGCTGCGGCGCGCGCAAATAAAGATGGCTTATACCGAGGGATTCAGTCCTCATCCCAGGATATCCCTGGCAGCACCGCTTTCAGTGGGTGTTACCAGCGACGTTGAATTGATGGACATCACGGTTGCAAACCAGGTCTCACCGCACTGGTTTGCCGCAGCCGCCGGTCAGCAGTTGCCCGCCGGTATAGTAATTGGTGACGTCTATCCAATAGCACCGATAATACCTTCACTGCAGTCACAGTTGCGTTTTGCCGAGTACGAGGTAGATATCGAAACGGATAAGGACGCAGCCGGAATTGAGGCAGACATTTCCCGTGTCCTGGAAGCTGACAGACTTCCCTGGCATCACTACCGGGATACCGGGCGACGCGACTATGACCTCAGGGCACTGATTGATGACGTCTGGCTGGTGGGACAGGAGCCCGGGGGATGCAAAATCGGTATGAGGCTGCGTTGTGACAGTAATGGTTCGGGGAGACCGGAGCAGGTTGCTGCCGCCCTGGGTTATCCTGAACATCCACGGTCGATAAGGCGTACCCAGCTCATCCTGAACGCCCGCACACGTTCCAATACCAGGAGATGAAGGCGCATTCCGCACGTGGAATACAACATATTTCCGGGGCTGCCTTCTGAAACGTAATCCCATGTATACAGGACAGGAATCCGGTTTACTAATAGAGCAGAGGGTGCTGGACTTTGTCCGTACCCATAACCAGATACCTCCGCACACCAGGCTGGTTGTGGCGGTATCGGGAGGCCAGGACTCCGTCTGCCTTCTGCATGCCCTGGTCAGGCTCAGAAAAGAGCTACAGATAGAGTTGCATATTGCTCACCTTGACCACAGGTTGCGCGGTGCCGAGTCGCGTGGCGATGCCCGGTATGTTGCAGGGCTGGCACGGCGTTTTGGTATTCCGGCGACAATTGAAAAACGTGATGTACGGGCATATCATTCGGAACGGGATGTTACCCTGGAAGAAGCGGCCAGGGAAGTACGTTATGCTTTCCTTACCGGGGTTGCACAGTCTATCGGTGCGGAACGTGTTGCAGTAGGGCATACCACCGATGACCATGTCGAGACCGTATTAATGCACATTATCCGGGGGGCGGGCACGACCGGACTTCGTGGACTGCAGCCGGTCACTCGCTGGCAGTCAGACAAAGACGGTATCATGGTAATACGGCCTCTGCTGGCGGTCACACGGGAAGAGACCGGAGATTACTGCCGTCGGTTTCGCATGCGACCCCGTGTCGCTGCGTCCAACTATTCGCTGTCACCGCTGAGAAACAGGCTGCGTCACCACCTCCTGCCGGTACTGCGGGAATACAATCCGCACATTGCTGAAGCGATGGTCCGCACCGCCCGGATAGCCGCAGATGACCTTGTGATACTGGAAAGAGAAACCGCCAGGCTCTGGGAGGCAGTTGTCAGGCGACAGGAAGATACCATTGTTATTGAAAAAGCAGGTTTTGCAGAATTACCTGTCGGTCTGCAACGAAATCTGCTGCGCCGGGGACTGGAAGAACTGCTGGGCAATCTCATGGATATCGAGGCGCGCCATATCGAGGAGATGGTGGCATTCCTGAACCTGCCGGCAGGAAGGCGTTTGAGTTTACCGGGGGGGTTGTACTTCACTGTAGAATATGGCCGTTTCCTGCTGGGGAGTGACCCTTCGGCGTTATGTCCGTACCCCGAACTAAACGGGGAATCTGCAATCAATATACCGGGTTATACCGTAATTCCCGGCTGGCGTATTGAAACATCCATTATTGAGGCGGGTCCGTTAGAATTAAAAGGTGAAGACGAATTTACGGTACATTTTGATGCGGTGAAGGTTGGCGAGCGACTAAGTGTGCGTACCCGCCAGCCTGGTGACAGGTTTCGGCCCCTGGGTATGAAAGATACCAAGAAGCTGGGCGAGTTTATGATTGATGCCCGTGTCCCGCGTACGTGGCGGGCGAGGGTGCCGGTGGTCTGTTCCTGTGACCGGATTCTGTGGGTTGTCGGCTGGCGTATAAATGACCGGGTCAGGGTTACGGAAAACACCCGTAAGGTGCTCAGGATACGGTTTGAGCAGACTCCTGTTTTGAATGGCACGCAGCACTGGCCGGAGTAACCGTTAGCCTGTCTGCGTTGCGGTCACTTGTGAAAAGGTGTTAATATCTACTATACTAATCTGGTTGAATGCTGAGTTGGAGGACAACTTGTATGACTGGGCAAGAGATTATTAACCGCGCCAGGAGTGAGGGTAGGGTTTTATTAACCGAGGTGGAAGCTAAGGACCTGGTCAAACAGGCCGGGATAAGTGTTGTTGACACCAGGCTGGCCGTCTCGCGGGATGATGCAATTACTGTAAGTGAAAAACTTGGTTTCCCCGTGGTGCTGAAGATCGCTTCATCGGACGTGGTGCACAAGAGTGATGCAGGAGGCGTTAAACTCGGCCTGGAAACGGCAGAGCAGGTCGGCGAAGCCTACGATGAGATAATGGCAGCAATAGGCAAGGCTTTCCCCGATGCAAAAATCCAGGGTATATCCGTGCAGTCAATGGCGCGTGCAGGTGTTGAGATAATAATCGGCATGTCAAAAGACGCCCAGTTTGGTCCGGTACTGATGTTTGGACTTGGTGGTGTCCTGGTAGAAATTCTGAAAGATGTCTCTTTCAGAATTGTCCCTCTGGTAAAGAGAGATGCTGCCGAAATGATCAGGGATATCAAGGGTTATCCTCTTCTGGAAGGATACCGTGGTCAGGAACCGGTTGATATCGGCAATCTTGAAGATATGATACTGAAGGTTTCTGATTTCGTGGAAAAGACCCCCGATATCAAGGAACTGGACCTGAACCCGGTCTTTGGTTATAAAGATGGTGCTATTGCGGTAGATGCCAGGGTAGTCCTCGAGGAAGAAGCGCAGGCTTAGCTTTAGCACCCGGTTCGTAACAGTATACTAAGTTAAATAGAGCTAAAAAGGCTGGTTACCCGATACAGAGAGAGTAAGTCTTTCGATGATGGGTATCAGCCTTTTCTGCTTTAAAACCGGGTAAAAAACTGGTTGACAAGGTGGCCTTTATGTGTTATAAATACATCGCTGTTCTAGGTATAGTTGACTACATGATGTAAGAGAGGTGACTCCGTATGGCTGACCGGCAGGACCTGATGAAGGGCAATATTGACTCCCTGCTGCTTTGTCTGATAAGTCAGCAGCCGATGTACGGCTACCGGATAATGAAGGAGCTTGAAGGCAGGAGCCAGGGTTACTTCAAATTCAAGGAAGGTACTCTTTACCCTGCTTTACACCGTCTTGAAAAAGTGGGACTGGTAGTTGGCAGATGGCAGCCTTTACCTAACGGTCGACAGCGGCGATACTATTATATTACTGATAAGGGTAATGCTACACTGGCGAAGCAGACGGCAGAGTGGCGTAATTTTTTCACGGCAATGGCCCTTATCCTGAAACCGATTACGTCGTAATACGATTACGCCGTAATACGATTATGCCGTGATATGGGGGGTGGGGAATTGGCGACGGAGCTGGAACGCTACCTGAAAAACGTTCGGGAGAACCTCCGGCTTGACCCGGGAGAAGAGGAGGAGGTCCTCACTGAACTGGAAACACACGCCGAAGACAGGCTCCTTGAAATGAAAGAAGCCGGTCTGTCCGATGAGGATGCGCTCAAGGAATGTATCGGGCTGTTTGGTTCGGCCAAACTGGTAGCACACCAGATATATGAAGTACACAGCCAGGGCACCTGGAGGCAGGCTTTGCTGGCCTCGTTACCGCACCTGCTTTTTGCCATGTTGTTTGTCCTTAAATGGTGGGGTATTGGCTGGCTTCCGGTCCTGGTTGGTTCAACGGTAGCTATTGCCATCTATGGCTGGTGTCGCGGGAAACCAAACTGGCTTTTCCCATGGCTGGGCTACGCTCTATTGCCTGTTGTCGCTGCCGGATTGCTTCTCCTCTATCTCCCTACAGGATGGGCGTGGGCTACGATACTTGTCTACATACCCCTGGTTTTATGGCTTTTATGTTATATCACCATCAAGAGCATAAAGCGGGACTGGCTGTATATTGCCTTTATGCTGCTGCCGGTACCGAGCCTGGTCGGGTGGCTTCTGGCGGCACAGGAGGAGGTAGGCTTCACCGGTTTCAACCTCGGGCGTCTCAATGACTTTGCACCGTGGATCGGGCTGAGTTTCCTGGTACTGGCGGCTTCGGCGGTTATCTTCGTTCGCCTGAGAAAACGGCGGATAAAACTGGCAGCGCTGGGTATATCGGGCGTGTTGACACTGGCAATGATCGCTTTTGCCGGCAGCAGGGTCGATTTTCCTGCCTTCCTCGCATTGACTCTGTTGTTACTTATTTTTCTGCTGGTACCTGCCATTCTGGACCGCAGATTGCGGCAGGGCGACCATCCGGCTGTGACCTGAACGACTTATGTCTAGAGGTGTACCTTGCAGAAGGTAGCCGTCGTCACCGATAGCATTGCCTGTCTTACCAGTGAGCAGGCAGAAGAACACGGGATAATGGTAATGCCGCTCAATTTCTACCACGGTGGAAAGCTGTACCGTGACTGGGTGGATGTAACCCCTTCTGAGGCTTACGAGATGTTCCTCCAGGACCCGGAATCATTCAAGACCTCGGCCGTTTCTCCCGGAGAGGTGCTGGATGCCTTCCGGGAAGCCGGCAAACTGGCTGAAAGTATTCTCTGTATCACTATATCTTCAGGACTGAGCGGGGTCTATAATGCCGCCCGGAATGCCCGTAACCTGATAATAAACCAGTTCCCCGAGTTAAAAATAGAAGTACTGGACTCCCTGGCTTGTACCGCTGCCCAGGGGTTTATTGTGCTTGCTGCAGCACGGGCAGCTGCGGAAGGAAGAAACCTGGTTGAAGTGACTGCTGTAGCCAGGGACATGATGAAGAGGGTCAAGTTTGCTATCTTCCTTGATACCATTCGTTATGTGTACCGGTCAGGCCGGATACCGAAGATTGCTTCGCAGGTAGGTTCGGCACTTAATGTCAAACCGTTACTGACAATGGCGCCGTCCGGACTTCTGCATTTTGCCGGTGTAGCCAGGAGCCAGAAAAAGGGCCTGGAACGTATCCTTGGCGATATGCGAAAAGAGTTAGGTACAAAATCGGCACATGTAGCCGTGATGCATGCCTATGCCCCGGAGAAAGCGGAGCAACTTAGAGGACAGATTGCTTCGGAGTTATGCTGCAGTGAGTTATGGATTACCGAGTTCAGTCCGTTGATGGGTTATGCCTGTGGTACCGGTGCACTGGGTGTTGCCTATTACCACGATGACTAGGTCTGCGAAAAACGTCAGTTATTCGTAGATTTCGGATTATTTTCCCAAACCATCTAGTCAAACCGGTAAAAAGCCACTATAATTAAGTTTGTGGAAAGCACCCAACTTGCCTCAGACGTGCGGCAACTACGTGAAAGTCTGCAGGAGCTTCCCGAACCGGTAGTACAGCCGGCCTTGATTCTTTTAAGTGGATTACCCGGTACGGGGAAGTCTTACCTCAGCAGGAGGTTAGCGGAACGCGTACCGTTACTAATTCTGGAAAGTGATCTCTTACGAAAGACCTTATTCTCATCACCCGGTTACAGTGCCGGAGAAAGCTTTCAGCTGTTCCGGGCAGTTTATCAACTGGCCGAAGAACTGCTGGGGGAAGGAATTTCACTGATACTGGACGCTACCAATCTCGCTGAGAGATTTAGAGAGCGTCTTTATGGTATTGCTGACCGGCTGGGTGCCAGGATGGTACTGATTAGGGTGGAAGCACCGCCGGAACTGGTTAAACAGAGACTGGAGGAACGGGTGATAGATACCGAAAATCATTCGGATGCCGACTGGGCGATATACCGTATGATGAGCCCGGCAGTGGAGAGGATAAGGCGTAACCATTACGCAGTGGACACTTCAAAAGACATCTCTTCTGTAATTGATAAGGTTGTTAAAGAAGTTACGCGATGAGACCAGCAGATATAAGGACGCTGTATTATTGTTAACGACCGATTTGAAAAAACGGGAGGTTTCGTAAGTATGGTTGCCGGGTATTTTGGGAAGACACTGCGCGTAAACCTGTCCAGTGGGATGATATCGGCAGATGAAAATGATGAGAATTTTTACCGGAGCTATTTTGGAGGTAGTGGTCTGATAAACTACTACCTTCTCCGTGAGGTAGATGCCGGTGTGGATGCTCTCGGCCCGGAAAATAAACTTATCTTTGCCACCGGACCGATTACGGGCGTACCGATAGCCGGTAGTGGGCGTAATAGTGTTGGTGCAAAATCACCACTGAATGGTGGATATGGCCAGGCTGAGGCAGGTGGTTTCTGGGGTGCGGAACTCAGGCATGCCGGGTGGGACGCAATTGTTGTTGAAGGTAAGGCGGAGAATCCGGTCTATATCTGGATTGAGGATGACAAGGTTGAGATAAAGGATGCACGCCATCTCTGGGGTAAGACTACCCTGGAAGTGCAGAAAGCAATCCAGAAAGAACTGGGTAGCAGCACGATTCGTGTTACCCAGATAGGGCCTGCCGGTGAAAACCAGGTCCGTTATGCCTGTGTGGTGAATGATATCAATCATGCGGCCGGTCGTTCCGGCATGGGGGCGGTGATGGGCTCCAAGAACCTGAGGGCTATTGCCGTCCGTGGCCACCAGAAGGTGGAACTGGCGGATGAGAAAGCAGTTACTTCCCTGGCGAAATGGCTCCGGGATGACCTCAAGACCAACCGTATGGCAGTTAACTTCAGCCAGAACGGTACCGCTGGCGGTGTTTCCGCATTCAGCGCAATGGGAAACCTGCCGACAAATAACTTCCGCTATGGACATTTCGATGGTGCGGATAAACTCAACGCGCAGTCCATCAACGAGCAGATACTGGTGAAACGGGGCGGGTGCTACGCCTGCACGATTCGCTGTAAACCGCATGTAGGTTCAAATAGTACCTACAAGGTTGACCCAGCCTACGGTGGGCCGGAGTATGAGACACTGGGGTCACTGGGCTCAAGCTGCGGGGTAGATAACCTGGAAGCGGTTGCACGTGGTAACCAGCAATGTGGAGCTTACGGACTTGATACAATCTCCACCGGGGTGAGTATTGCCTTTGCCATGGAGTGTTTTGAGAAAGGCATCATTACTGAAAAGGACACCGGCGGTATCCAGCTCAGGTTCGGTAATGCGGACGCAATGCTTGAAATGATAGAGCTGATTGCCCGCCGGGAGGGTATCGGCAATACACTGGCAGAAGGCAGTGCCCGGGCAGCGGCAGCAATCGGCAAAGGCTCAGAGGAGTTTGCCAACCACGTCAAGGGGCAGGAGGTCCCGATGCACGAACCGCGCTGTAAAGCCGGTCTTGGCCTTGGTTATGCTATCTCGCCTACCGGTGCTGACCACTGTCACAACATTCATGATACGGGTTACGAGGCGCGTATCGGGAGCGGGCCTAAGGCAATGGGTATCATGGAACCCCTGCCTTCACAGGACCTGAGTGCAGCCAAGGTACGG
>DUES01000156.1 GCA_011192055.1 Dehalococcoidia bacterium | reverse complement strand
GTTGAGTAGTCTCTTGGCATTATGTCAATCTGAAAGGCGTCAAAAGACAGTATATCAATTCCGAGCTCCAACAGGTAAGGCAGATTTACATTGGCACAGAGATGCAGTGCCCGCGGACCTTCAAGACTACCGGTAAAAAGTGTGTAGTCCTTTCTTGCCTGGATATCACTGTAGCCGGTCATGCCGCTGAAGACCCATCCCAGGCCCGGTTCATCAAGCCATACAAAGGCTGCAGGATTCTTCTTACGTAGTTCGCGGTACTGGGCATTTGCCTTTCGCTGCATGAAGTCAAACAGGATAGTCCTGATGTCATCGTCATATATTATCGGGCGGTTGTCCTCATCAACAACCTTGAACCCGAAGCTCACCGGCCCGATTTGCTGTCCCCTGATGGCTGCATAGTTATCCAGAGGCCTTTCCAGGAATTTATGATATACCACCGAGTATTCGGGTGTAAGACGAAACGCCGCAAAGTCTGCTGTTTTCTCCGAGTAGGCAAGGAGTTCCTCAATGAACCTGCCGGAGTCCAGCGTTATTTTACCGGTCTCCGTGTCCACTGTAACTCCAGGCAAACCTTCGGATGCCTGGACATACATATCCTCGTATATGCTGACCCTGGGAAGCTGGGGCCAGAACGGTATGTCCAGGGATAGCGCAAGCTCAAGCGCTTTCCCGATATCCTTGTGGGGCATGATACCCATTGCCGTGGTACGGCACCGTGCTTCAAACTCCACCATTTCGCAAGTCTTCACCACTCCATTAATATTGATACTGCACAGACTGCTCACGATGCAGAAATACAGTATAGTCGAAATTGACCTGAATGGCGAGGATATACATGCGGCCTCACAATTGATGTGAGGCCGCATGCTGAATGATGCCTATCTGTCAGAAAATATTGCTACTGTATCACTCCCTCAATAACCAGCTCGGCGATTTCATCATCGGTCATACCGAGGATTTCTTTGAACGCATACTCGTTGTGTTCTCCGTAGAGCGGTGCGCGCTCTATTTCACAGGGCGTCTTGGAGAGGATACAGGGCTGTCGTGGTGGACGGTATTGCCCCAGCTCAGGGTGGTCACGCCACTGGAATAACTCACGGTTCAGCAACTGAGGGTCATTCTCCATGTGGTCTTCAGGACTGTTTACAATTCCGGCAGGCACGCCGGCAGCCTGCATCTTGTCCATGACATCCTGGTCAACCCGGTCTATGGTATAAGCCGTAACCAGTGCTTCTAGTTCGTCCTCGTTTTCTTTTCTTCCTTCCAGTGTGGAGAACCGTGGTTCCTTCGTCCATTCAGGCTCACCGATAACCCGGCAGAATGCCTGCCATTCTTCGTCGGTGAATACTGCAACAGCGCACCACCGGTCTACGCCTTTGCAGGTCCAGTTACCGTGAGGTGAAGCATGAGGGTCACGGTTTCCAATTCTGCCGGCAATACGGTTATTAACCTCATAGTCTAGCAGCAGAGGACTGACAAACTGAAGGCTTCCCTGGTGCTGGGCAATGTCCAGGTACTGTCCTTTCCCCGTCCGCCGGCGGTAATCCAGGGCTGCAACCAGTGACAGTGCGTTGAACCGCGGTGCGATATAGTCCGTATAAAATCCGACTTCACCGGGTATCCGGTCAGGCCATCCTGAAATATGGCTGATACCGGATACAGCCGTCAACTGGTCTCCGTAACCCGGACTGTTGTGCCAGGGACCGGTCTGTCCCATGAGACTGGAGCTTAACATGATAATGTCCGGCTTCAACTCTTTCAGGGCTTCGTAACCAAGACCCATTCTTTCCATAGCTCCACCGGCGTAATTGTCAGCAACGACGTCAGCCCAGGCAATAAACTTCCTGGCAATTTCCTTACCCTTAGGAAGACCAAGATTTACCGAACAGCTCATTTTGCTGGTATTCTGCGAATTGAAAACAGCCCCACGGTTCGGTCCCGGGACATCGTCCTTAAAAGGGGGCTGAATTCGCCAGACGTCCGGTCTGACCTTGCTCTCTATTCTAAGCACCGTAGCCCCGAAATCAGCCAGTACCTTGGTGCTTGTCGGGCCTGTCCAGACCCACGTGAAATCAGCAACTTTTATCCCTTCAAGCGGTTTTTTAGACATGCCGTTCCTCCTTTATCAGCTTGCTCCGTACTAGATGACACCATCTTTTTTCAATCCGGCCAGTGATTCTGCGGAGATTTCCAGTTCATTCCGGTATATCTCCTCGTTGTGCTCCCCGATAAGCGGAGCTCGGCGTGATATCACCGGCGGCGTCTCCGAAGCATTGGCGAACTTGCCGGGATACCGGATTGTAGTACCCAGTTCCGGATGCTCTACATCGGTCCAGAAATCACGTGCAGCGAGCTGCGGGCTTTCCGCCATGTCATTGGCTGCGGCCACAGGATAAAGCATGATACGGTACTTTATCGCTCCGGCCATCATTTCCGCCTTGGTATGGGTCATAAAAAAGCTGATGGTCTGCTCTTCCATGCAGTCTATGACGTCCTGCGTGGTGGTGAAATGACTGAAGTTCTCCCAGTCAAAGTTTTTCAGCCAGTCATCAGCCATACCTTCTTCGGCCATCCAGTTAACCAGCGGGATGCTGTGCCTTACCGCATTCGGGCCACCGGTATACCGCCACATCACATAGCCATCCTTACACGGCCAGATATGCCGGACCTCAACCGGTAGCATGGATGCTCCTCTCGGACGAAATCGCCGGTTCAGGTCCCAGTCCCCTACCGGGAAGAAGCTCATACACTCCTGTATTGATACGTCAACATGCTGGCCTTCACCGGAACTGCCACGGTGATAGAGTGCTACCATTGCCCCGACAACCGCCTCGGTCCCGGCATGAAAATAGGTCTGCGGGTGCTGGCTCATTCGATACAATGGTCTATCGTGGTCTCCAAACGTACGCATACAGGGACCGGCCCCGGCTGCCCACATAACAAGGTCGGAAGTTTTCAGGTCTTTATAAGGTCCGGTCTGCCCGAATGGGGTAATGGAAACCATGATAATACCGGGATTCACCTTTTCCAAGTCTGTATAGCCAAGTCCAAGACTTTCCATGTATCCCGGCTGGAAGGACTCGATGATGAAATCAGCGGTCTTCACCAGCTTTAATAATACGTCTTTGCCCTCTGCTGTGGAAATATCAAGCGTGACACCACGTTTGCTGGTATTCAGTGCAAACCAGTACAGGCTTTTTTCCGGGTCCTCCTCATCGTGGTAAAATGGCCCGATATTCCGCCCCACGTCTCCGCCGGGCTTCTCAATCTTGACCACATCGGCACCCATATCGCCCATTAGTTTGCCGCACATCCAGCCCCTTTCATCCGAGAGGTCCAGTACGCGATACGGACTGAGCATGCCATCTTTTTTCTCCGCCATCAAAACCTCCTTGTTCAGACTGACAACATTGAGTGACAGTTTTCACACTATAGCATATAGTACCCTACTGCTGATTTCAATATCCCCACGATATTTGATTAAATATCAGCAGGATACAAGAAATCTTATATGATTCATTGGACATGATATGACAGAACCTGAGCGTTTATGATAGCATGAGTGTATCTCCTATAGCCTCGGAACGGCTTTCCATTTATTATGAAGACAGGAATGGGAGGAATCAATAATGGCAGACTCATCCCCAAAGGTGAAAGATTTTCTGAGAACGAAGGGACGGACGGTTATTACCATTGGCCCGAGTGATAGTGTATTAACGGCTATCAAAAAGCTTGTTGATAATGATATCGGTGCGCTTCCGGTATGCGATGCAAAAGGATCCATGCTGGGGATTGTATCGGAAAGAGACCTGCTGAAAGAATCTGTCCAGCGGGACAAAAGCCTGGGCAGTATCAAAATTAAAGACGTGATGATAACGAACGTAATTATCGGTGTGCTTGATGATGACCTTGACTACGTGATGGACATCATGACACAGAGGGGAATCAGGCATCTTCCCATTATGGAAGGGCCGGAATTGCGCAGCATGATTTCTATCCGGGACGTTGTAGATGAACTACTCAGGCAGTCAAAGGCCCAGGTACGCTTCCTGAGCGACTACATCTCCGGTGGTTACGTATAAATAACCGGTATTCGAGATCACCGCGTCACAGTCAGCACCTGCCGGATGTATATTTACCACGCAGTATGTGAAGCGGTTGAGGTTCCTAAGCATTATGTGAAGTGGGGAAGGGGGGATTTGAACCCCCACGCCTTTCGGCACATGATCCTAAGTCATGCTCGTCTGCCAGTTCCGACACTCCCCCRTGCTTTAGTTGTTTGACCTGACGTGCAGAATATCTGTTTGAATTGTAGGATATCTGCGCCCTGAGTTCAAGAGAAGCGCCCGGYGTCAGTCCAGGGTTATAAATATACTCTTCCGGGGCCGGTGATTGACAGCCCGGCTGATATGCCCGCGCCCGGTGATGTCCTCGGCAAGCATAATATCACCGGGGCCGAACCGGCGTACTGTGCCATCGCCTGTCTCTATTTCCACCTCGCCCTCCAGCGTTATCACGTACTGCCTCTGCGTTCATCTTTACCTCCCATTATAAAATTTACGTTCCTTGATTATACATACCAGCGTAATAGGGCAGCAAAGCAGTTTTATCAGTTATACTCATTCGCTTATCCAGCACCTGCCGCACAGAAATTTTACACGTAGCTTCAATCATAGTATAATTAGCTACATAATGCGGACAATACTAAGATTAATCCGGTTCCTCAACAAGTACTGGTACTGGGTAATCCTCGCGTATATTTGCCTCTTCGCATCAATCGGCTTCTCCCTGGGAATTCCGTACCTGGTGAAGCGGGCTATTGACGAGGGAATATCACTTGACCTGAATACCGGGCAAATTTCGGGTGACCAGCAGTTTCTCCTTATCGCCGGTCTGGCCATAGTTGGTGCGAGCATTCTGCGGGGCGTGTTTGCCTTTGGACAGACGTACCTGCAGGAATTTATCGGCCAGAAAATCGCTTATGATATCAGGAACCTTCTCTACGACCGCATCCAGCGCCTGAGTTATGCCTTTCACGACAGGGCACAGACCGGACAACTCATGTCCCGCGCCACCCAGGATGTTGAAGCTATCCGGATGTTTGTTTCCATGGGCGCTTTACGCATGGTACAGATACTGGTCTTACTAATCGGTATCTGTGCCCTGCTCTTTTCCATGAACTGGACTCTCGCTATTATCACCCTTTCCTGTATGCCGCCGTTAACTTACTGGGCATACAAATTCGGCAAACAGCTCCGCCCTATCTGGACAAACATCCAGGAGGGTATTGCCAGGCTCGGTATTCATCTCCAGGAAAATCTCTCCGGTGTGCACGTAGTACGGGCTTTCTCACGAGAACCTTACGAGATGGCACGATTCAAAGAGAAGGCAAAACAACTCTACGAAGATAGTCTGCTATCCGGGAAAATCCATGCTTTTAATATGCCGCTGATGACTTTTATTTTTACCCTGGCAAGTGGCATTGTCATCTGGTACGGGGGCCGTGAAGTAGTCGGTGGCAGGTTAACAACGGGAGAATTGACCCAGTTCTATTTCTATCTGGCAATGTTGCTGATGCCTGTCAAAATGCTGGGTTTCATCGTAACCATGTTTTCACGTGGTATAGCTGCCGGTGAGCGTGTTTTCGAAATACTTGATGCAAGGTCAGCGGTCCAGGAAAAACCGGGGGCGGCAGAACTGGTAAAAGTAAAAGGCCTGGTAAAATTCGAGGATGTATCATTCAGCTACGATATGAACCCCTATGAATCAATGGGAACCGTGCTGGACAGGATAAACCTGGAAGCCAAACCGGGCGAGATGGTGGCCCTACTTGGTTCTACCGGCAGTGGAAAAAGTACCCTGGTGAATCTGATTCCCCGGTTCTATGACACCACCTCGGGGAGGATTACTATCGATGATAAAGATATCAGGGATGTGACACTGACATCGCTTCGGCACAATATTGGCATTGTTCAGCAGGATGTCTTTCTCTTTTCAGCGACAATACGAGATAATATTATTTACGGTTCCGTGGATGCCGGAGATGAAGAGGTCTTCGCTGCAACCAAAGCGGCGTACCTGCATGACTTTATCGAAACATTACCCGAAGGATACGATACCTGGGTGGGAGAACGGGGCATAACCCTTTCCGGAGGGCAGAAACAACGGCTGGCAATTGCACGCACCCTGCTGGTTAATCCCCGTATTCTTATTTTTGATGATTCTACATCCAGTGTTGATACCCAGACCGAATTCCTGATTCAGCAGGCTCTCCGTGAGCTTATGAAGGGACGGACCACCTTTGTCATTGCCCAGAGACTTCAGACTGTTCGAGATGCAGACCAGATACTGGTTCTGGACAAGGGTACCATTGTGGAACGGGGAACTCATACTGAATTACTGAAAACCGGCGCCATTTACCGTGAAATATACGAACTGCAACTCCGCGACCAGGAAGAAGCCATCAGCAAGGAGGCGGGCCAGCTATGATGTTTGGCGGGAAAATGGCCCAGGGCGCTATCGGTCCAGGTGCAGGCAAACGTGGCGGTTTACGGCGGGCCGGTGACCTTTTTGACGACATTGAATTCGGTAAAGCCTACGACCAGAAGGTAATCAATCGCCTGCTTAAATATCTCAAAGATTACAAGCGTCTATTCGCCCTGGCGGCGCTGGGTATGCTGGGCTTCACCCTGTCATCACTGGCCATGCCTTATCTTATTACCATGGCTATTGATGGACCGATTACGAACGGGAACCTGACCGGATGGAGCATTTCCAATCCGTCCCTGATGCTAATATTCATTGCGTTTATTATGACCGGCGTGGTGAACTGGGGCAGCCAGTGGTTGCGTATGCTAACCATGGCTTATATCGGCCGTGGTATTCTGTTTACATTACGCACCCAGATGTTTAATCACCTCCAGAAGCTCTCCATGGGTTTTTATGACCGGCACGAAGTCGGCCGCATCATGTCACGGGTACAGAATGATGTTACGGCTCTCCAGGAAGTAATCACCAACGGAGTTATCGATATTATTTCCGACCTCATCAGCCTGATTGGTATCATTGTTATACTGTTTCTCATGAATCCCAAGCTGGCATCAGCTACGCTCATTATTATCCCGATTATGGTACTTATCCTGGTAATATGGCAGAAATACGCACGGAAAGCCTTCATGCGGGTACGCATGGCTATCTCTGTGGTCAATGCCGGTCTTCAGGAAAATATCTCCGGAGCAAAAGTCATCCAGAGCCTGTCCCGGGAAAATGAGAACTACCGGAGATTCGATAATCTGAACGAAGCCAACCTGGACGCCAATCTCTCGGCAGGCCGCCTTGCTGCCGGCATTCTTCCGATGATTGAATTGCTCATGGGCGGTGCTACGGCACTGATAATCATCTATGGAGGCAGCCAGGCTATTGCCGGAGAGCTTCTTCTCGGTCAACTGGTAGGTTTCATTCTATACGTGCAGCGCTTCTTTGAACCTATCCGGAACCTTGCCATGCAGTACACCCAGTTGCAGCGGGCTATGGCTGGCGGACAACGTATCTTCGAAGTGCTTGATAGTGAACCCGAGATTGTTGATGCTCCGGATGCTGTTGATATGCCTGATATCAAGGGGGATATCGTATTCGAAAACACCAGTTTTGAGTATGTACCGGGTATAAAAGTACTGCAGGACATTAACATGCACATCAAGCCCGGAGAGACTATAGCCCTGGTCGGTGCCACCGGTGCCGGGAAAAGCACCATTCTAAGCTTGGTGAACCG
Source organism: Dehalococcoidia bacterium (assembly GCA_011192055.1). The sequence continues at coordinate 29,861 of DUES01000156.1, read as the reverse complement.
CTTTTATGAAATTACGTCCGGCCATCTGAAGATTGACGGACATGAAATTGGTGATATTACCCAGAAATCACTTCGCCAGCGGATAGGTATGGTTTTACAGGAACCGTTTCTCTTCTCACGGACAGTACGTGACAACATCATGTACGGCCGGGAGGACGCCACCGAGGCGGAGATGATAGAAGCTGCAAAAGCGGTAGGCGCTCATAAATTCATCGAACAGCTGGAACATGGTTATGATACCGAACTGCAGGAAAGAGGTAGTAATTTAAGCGTGGGCCAGCGTCAGCTAATCAGTTTCGCCAGGGCTGTCCTGGCTGACCCTCGTATTCTCATGCTTGATGAAGCAACGGCAAACGTTGACACTCAGACCGAGATACTGATACAGAAAGCCCTGCGACATCTTCTTAAGGACCGTACTTCGCTGGTTATTGCTCACCGGCTTTCCACCATTCATGATGCCAACCGAATCGCTGTATTTGATAATGGGAAAATTACCGAGATGGGTACTCATGACGAACTCATGCAGAAGGCCGGTATGTATCACCAGTTGTATACCATGAGTTATGCCGCTGCCGGTACGGATAACTTGCCATCTGATGAAACGCTGCCCGGCAGTGCTACTGCCAGTTGAACTGGATACCCGTCTGAAGGACCGGTCCTATACCGCAGAACCACGCTTTAAGCCGTAACGTCTGGTAAAATACCCGGCCGCGCGGAAAACATAAACAGCAACGGCAGCCATTACCAGCTTGGGTACCCATAACCAGAAACCGTTAATGCCCAGTGCCATGAACAGTACCGGGTCTTCCACCATGCTGTGGTTAATGCCCACCGAGATATGAAGGCGCTCCAGTTCCGCTTTCGTCAGGTCTTCCTGCTTTGCCCTTTCCTGGATAACAGCCGCACCATACATAAGTCCAAACACCACTGCAGTTACCCACAGTATCGTCGTTCTGTCAGAGAGCCCGATAAGCCTCATAAGGGGGCGCGAGACAGCATACAGTTTATCTGTCCAGCCAAGCTCCGTCATACCCGCCAGGACTACCATGACAGCCATGATAATACCGAATATCCTGGCCAGCAGAAGGCCTGTATCCAGCGCCCATTGCCCCAGTGCCGGTAAAAATGGCCCTCCGGCCGTAATGGTATCCATTCCGGAGACACTCTGCGATGTATCACCAAGAAAGAATGAAATGACAACTACTGTCACAACTGCACTGGCTATTCTAACCAGGGTAATCCTGATACCATTCATTCCGGAACGGTGCTGTATTATGCCTTCCATGAACAGGTTATGAGCAATCAACACGAACACCGCAATAAGCGTCATCTGGGCCGTGCTGAAGGGAATGACGGTCATTGTCGCAATGGCTGCATATATGTTAATGGCCATACCACTGATAATGGGCAATGCCGCTTCACTGGGTAGACCAAGCCACCCTATCAACGGCTGGAGTACCACTTCAGCATGGTGGAGCCAGCCTGACCATTGCAGCAACATGACCAGGAAAGAAAACGGGATAATTATCTTGCATATCCAGAGGAAGCTGAACCATCCCTTTTTTACTCCGGAAATGAAAGCACCCCTGAGTTTCACCAATTGACCGGTTTTTTCGTTAACCAGCAGTACTTACCTCACAGCAATTAAACTTCATTATAGAGTAATTCACAGTTGGTGTCTGCGGACAGCGACAACCATCATCACCCAAATATTCAGTTCCAGCAGGTCATGCTGAAACTTCTGCGATTACCCTGCCAGATTGACAGTGACAGGAAACGCCTGTAAACTCTTTCTCAATAGACAGGCATTTTGCCGGACTACCCTGCGAGAAAGGAATGAAAAGTGATTATTGATGTCCACTACCACTATATGCGCCTGCCTGCCGGTGACGCCACTACCCGGAGTATAGCTTCCGGGTGGCTCCTCGATGCCGAAAGGACCGGCGTTAAGAAATCACTGGACGAAATGTTGCCCGCTTACCGGGACCTGATGGACGACCCTGACTGTGACAAACTGGTCAGCAGGATGGATAAAAACGGTATTGATATCACCGTAATCTGCGTGGTAGACAACGTTGACTACGGAGCGAATGATGACCGTATCCTTGGCGTTAACAGTGTCTGTGCCGGAGCCGCTGCCAAACATCCAGGCCGGTTGCTTTCACTGGCCGGTATTGACCCCAGGCGACCGGAAGCCCCTTCCCTGCTCCGCCGTTGTATTGAAGAATTTGGTATGAACGGCCTCAAGTGGCACCCGGACAGCGGCTATTATCCCAACAGCCCGGAGGCACTGGCCGTACTCGAGGTGCTCAATGAATTTGGGTTTCCTCTCCTGACGCATTGCTCGCCCCTGCCACGTTCACGCGCCAAGTTCGCCCACCCGATCCACCTTGACGATATTGCGTTTACTTACCCCGATCTTCAAGTTATTGCCGCTCACATGGGTCATATCTGGTGGCACGAGTGGGCAGCACTGGCTCAGTATAAGAGGAATATCGTGGGCGACCTTGCCATGTGGCAGTTGACGGCTGTCAGCAAACCGCAGCTTTTCCGGCGTTACCTCCGGGAGATACTGGATATCCTCGGACCGGAGCAGGTGCTGTTTGCCTCCGATGGACCGGTCTTCGAACCTCTCATAAGCAACCGGGACTGGATAGGCATGCTCAAGGACCTGCAGAACACAGGCTCCGACGGTATCTCCTTTACCAGGGAGGAAATAGACGCTATACTTGGGGGGAATGCAGCCCGTGTTTTCAAACTGCCGGAATAGTCCCTGGTTAGAAACACCCGGGGTACATCTCTAAAATAGAAATACAACGGAGGATAACAGATGGCATTCAGCATGTCTCTTCAGGAAGCACAGGACAAGGGTCTTGAATACATGCATCGTGGTTACCACTGAGGACCCAGTGTCCTGCAAGTTATGTGGGAAGCTGAAGACCTGGGATCGGAGGATGTCCTCTGGGCTTCTACTGCGTTCAACGGAGGTATTGCCGGTCAACAGGACGCCCCTTGCGGTACTGTATCGTCATGTACTGTCTGCCTGGGATTGCGTCACCGCAAACCCCCCAACGATATAAAACAGGCTAACCAGGCAAGAGAAGATGCTCGAAAAGAAGCCGGCGAATTTATTAAGAAATTCAGGGATAAGTTCGGTTCTATTACCTGTCGTGGTCTGCTGGGTTTCGATTTTTCAAACCAGGAAGAGGCTCGCAAGTTTCGCGAGTCAGAGATATGGCGTGAAAAATGTGACGTTTATGTCAAATACGTCATCGAGTACCTCTACAAACTTGCTGACAGCCAGGCTTAGTCTATACTGCAATATAAGTACCTGATTACTGCGGAACCGGTTTGACAGCCCTGCTGACTGAACGTAGAATATCATATATGGGCTTTTACTTTGCACTCTCCGGTAAGTGGACGAGTAAAACCGTATATAGTGGTATTACGAGATTCAGCTTATGATACGCGTTAATAATCTGCTGCGACGCCTGTCAGTTATCCTGTTAATAGTAGTAGTCGGTACCATGCTGATGGCAAGACCTGTCGAAGCGGGCTGACCGGGACAGACTTTCAGGCTGACGGTCCAGGTCAGCCCCGAAGATGGTGGCGACATCATGATAGGTGATATAATACCGGACAGCTATCCGTATAACCACACATTTGATGCCAACGTTTCTGTAGAACTCACAGCACTACCGGCAGCAGGCTACCGGTTTGTCAACTGGAGCGGTGCAGTAGACAGCACCGACGAAATAGTATCTCTAGTAATGGACTGCACAAAAAATGTAACCGCTACATTTACGCAGACAGGTGCAATCCTGACAACTACACCCAGTCCTGATGCTGGTGGCGATATAAAAGTAGACCCTCCTCCAAATCTGGAACAGGGGTATATAGCAGGAACGCCCGTTACAATAAGTGCAACTGCCGCAGAGGGATACCAGTTCAGTCGCTGGAGTGGTCACATTACCGGCAAGGATAACCCGGTTACCCTGGTAATGAATACTGCTCAGGAAGTAAATGCTCATTTCGTGGCTAATTCATCATTTTCGTGGTGGTGGATAATACCCGGTGTTGGTGTGGTAGCCATTACCCTGCCAATATACTTCTTCGTAATCCGGAAACAGGACTCTTCCGCCCAGTAACCTGTTCTATTAAGCTATACTGGTGAGAAATACTACCCTTCAGACTCGTTCCGGTTGACACCTGTAGAAAGTCATGTTATCGTTTCTTTATTATTACTAATCTCACTGGTATACACTTAGAGAGGAATAAAATGTTTAAACGCGGCATCGTCATCTGCATGGTAATGTCGCTCATCTTTTCGGGTATACTCACAAGCTGCTCCAGCCCGCCGGAGGGCTCTGCCGAATGGTATTTTGACCGGGCCTACGAAATGGCCTCTAAAGGTCGTTTTGAAGATGCTGTAAGTGAATATACCAAAGTAATCGATGCAGCCCCTGCCATGGCCGGTGCTTATATCAACAGGGCGGCTGCCTATGCCAGCCTGGAAAAATATGACCAGTGCATAGCAGACAGCACGAAGGCAATTTCACTGGACCCCGAACTGGCTTTTGCTTATATCAACCGTGCTTTTGCCTATAACGCTATCGGTGAATATGAACTGGCCGTTGCTGATTGTGCCAAAGCCATCGAAACCGACCGTAGTATTGCAGAGGCCTACGTTACCCGCGCCCTGGCTTACATTGGGCTTGGTAAGCTCAATCTCTCGATTGCCGACTGCAATAAAGCGGTTGAGCTTGACCCTGATTACGCCCTGGCATACTTCTATCGTGCACTTGCACGCAAGAGCCTGGACATGAAAGATGAAGCGATAGCGGATTTCGAGAAGTTTATCGAGTTAACTACGGACCCCACATGGAGCGAGACCGCTACCTACGAGATAAGTCAACTCACCAGCGAGAAGGAACAGGAATAGCCGTTAACCGGGTTATCCACCGGTACTCTCTGCCCTCCCCCCCCCCCCCACACACACACATTTGAACACTTTCGCTGCAGGTAACGCCGGTTTCACAACAACAATTCCGGATACCAGGACATATACCGGGGACAGTCACCCCCTGCCCTATCAATAGGTTTAACCCGGATATTGTTTCTCATTATTTACCTGTATTTACCAATAATTAATCTTATCTTTATTAAACCTTAACCTTCTTTCTTTGAATATTGATATCCGGCTGGTACAGTGTAATAGTAATTTTACGTCAAACTTAACGGCTATCAGCAACCTCAATATCAGGCAAGGTGTTATTATGTTAAATAAAATCCTGCAAAGCAGTCGTGTCCACACGGTATTTTTCCTTTCATCAGCGATCTTTGTTGGTTTGTTCTCCGTAATCCTGAAGGATACCGGTATGGATGCTTTGAGTATCGTAACAAGCGTCTTCCTGGCAATGGCCATTGTCTCCGGTCTGATAACCTGTTCTCAGGGACAAAGACAGGGAGGTAACTAATGGGTAATATAACTATCTCTGTACCCGGTTACCATGACATTTACCTTTTGTAAAGACAGCAAGACCACCCGCGGATAATCTTGAATACCAGAAAAGGCAGCATTAAATGGAGCATACACTGGGACAAATTAATACAAACATCTATTTTCCACAGGGTATCCTGGAGAAAAAGGGTGCCGGATCACCTGACATTCCCGATGATAGCAGTAGCATGCTTATTTCAACGGTTTGCCACGAGCTGCGTACTCCCCTGGCCATTATCAGGGGGTATACCAGCCTCCTGCTTGATTATGACGACAGCCTGGGAAACACCGAAAAACACGAATACGTTGAATCTATTGACAAAGCAACCAATCGACTTGTTGAGCTGGTTGACGACATACTGGATATGTCCCGCCTGGAATCAGGCATGCTCCATCTGGAGAAGACATCAACCGCTCTTACCGAACTTACCCGGGAAGCAGTCTCGGAAGCTCAACTCAGAGCTTCGGATTACAGGATAATATTCATAGCAGAGCAGGATATACCCCGTATTCATATAGACGCCAGGCGTATCCGGCAGGTACTGGACAATATCCTTGATAACGCAATCAAGTATTCCGAAGAAGGTACCGATATTACCGCCAGGCTGACACCGCGTGAAAATGATTTGCTTGTCAGTATCTCGGACAACGGTATCGGCATCCCGCCATGTGACCTGGAAAAGGTTTTCCAGCGGATGTTCCGCCTGGAACGCCAGGTTACGACCGGAAGCAAGGGTATCGGCCTCGGATTGACAATCTGCCGTGGTCTCGTTGAGGCACATGGTGGAAGTATCTGGCTGGACAGCGAAGAGGGTATGGGTTCCACAGTCTATTTCACACTGCCGTTTTAGTATCGGAGGGTCAGGAATATGATAGAAGACCACAAGGGAAAGTCCATTCTTATTATTGAAGATGATGAAGATATCCGGCGGTTTGCATTCCGCGTTCTTGACCTTGAAGGATATACCGTACTCCAGGCTGAAAACGGTGAGAAAGGCCTGCAACTGGCGAAAGGAACACGTGGTCTGTCTATGGTGCTTCTTGACCTGAGGCTCCCCGACCGTGATGGATGGTTAATACTGGAGGAACTAAAGAAAGACCCGGCACTCTCCGGGGTGCCGGTAGTGGTTTTCAGCGTTCTGGCAACACCGTGGCAGCAGAACAAAGCGTTCGGTATGGGCGCTTCCGGTTACCTGGCCAAACCTGTTAATGCTTCCGGACTCCTGCGGAGTATCGAGTCTGTCATACACTGGAATAGAGTTACCGGACTTGATAGTTCGGAAGTAACCACCACCGCCAGCTAACCTGTTCTTTCAAGACCGGCATCTGCCAAAATACCGGACAGGTTATAATCAGTACAGTAATCCGGGACCGGTCACTTACCGTGAGAACGTCCTTTCAGCCCGGACCCTGAACCCGGCATCCACCAGTTCCATTTGCCCAGTAACCGCATGGTAGCCGGGACAAAAAGCGACCGCACTACCGTGGAATCCACCAGTATTGCAATCGCGATTCCAATACCCATAGCTTTCACGAGCAGGATATCCGTAAAACCAAAGCTGCCTGCGACAAGTACCATTATCAGGGCGGCACTGGTAATAATCCGCCCGGTCTTTTCCAGGCCAAGGGCAACACTGGCCGTATTGTCTCCCGTCTCCAGGTGGTGCTCCCTTATCCTTGTCAAAAGAAAGACCTCGTAGTCCATGCTCAGTCCAAACAACACACAAAACATGATGATAGGCAGGCTGGATTCTATTGACCCGACCGGTGAGAAGTCAAGCAGATTCGAGAAGTGGCCTTGCTGAAAGATAAATACCAGCGCACCATAACTGGCAAGTATGCTCATCACATTCATAAGAATGGCCTTAAGAGGAAGTATCACTGACCGGAACAAAAACAGAAGCGCGAAATAGGTTGCCACCAGCACAAAAATCAGGACCTTCGGGAAATCACGGTACATCTTGTCTACAATGTCCATGATTTCTGCCGATAGTCCGGTCACATAGACATTAATCGCCTCATGCGGTCTCAGATTACGGATTTCTTTCACCAGGGCACTGGCTTCCTGCGTAACCGGTGGTCGATTACTTATCACGCTGATGAGGGTCGTGGTGTCTGATGTCAGTCTGGAAAGGGTGCTTTTTATGGCAGGGTTATCAATCAGGGAAGGGTTAGCATACATCCCCTGGTATTGTTCTCTGGACAGGTATGAATCAAGCGTAACGATACTGTCTACACGGACGACACCATCAAGACGGGACAGTTCACTGGCATAATCGTAGATAGCACCTATTTCTTCCGTACCAAGGATACTTTTTTCCGTACGGACAGCAATAAGTATCGGTGAAGTTTCTCCTTCGCCAAACTCATCCTCCAAAATTTCGAATCCCTGCCTGGATGGAGCCTCTTTGGGAAGCACCGTAACTCCCGAACCTCCGAATCTGACATCGAGGAAAGGAGAACCAAGGGCAAGGAGGAATGGAACCACTATCATGAGTACAACCACGGGATGTTTCATTACCCGGATTGCCAGGCGGTGCCAGAACCCTGATTGAACACGCCGTTTTCCACGAAAGATAGTCAGCGCATTTATCCTGGGACCCAATACCGCAAGGATAGCCGGAAGTAAAGTCAGTGCCGCCATGAGCGATACCAACACGACAATAGCTCCACCAATACCCAGGGAGCGCAGCATCATAAACTGAAAACTTATCAGCCCCAGGAGCCCGATTACGGTAGTTATTGCCGAGTAGAATACTGCTTTCCCGGCAGTTGATGTTGTATTAATAACGCTTTCCTCCACGTTATTGCCGGCAATTTCCTCCCGGAACCGGTTAACGATAAGCAGGGAGTAGTCAATAGCGATACCTATACCCAGCATGGAGACAATGTTCATGACGTACATGGACATGTCCGTTACCCTGCTGAGCAGGCTTAGCATACCGATGGTGATTACCAGACTGACCCCGCCCATTACCAGGGGCAGCCCTGCAGCTACCAGCGTACCAAAAGCAAGTACCAGGACAACCAGGCATAGTGGGAACGCGTACATCTCAGCCTTCGTAAGGTCGCTGGTGCTTATTGATTCGATATCATAGTAGACGGCAGGTTGTCCCGTTACCAGCATCTTCACCTGTTCGAGGTTATCATAATGCAGATTGCTCATGAATTCCGGCATAATTGCCCTGGCTTCATCCAGGTCTACGTTCATCCCGATGCTGGCATAGGTGGTATGTCGGTCTGCCGATACCATGCGCGGATTACGCGAGTTAAAAAAGGTGATGACTTCACGTATCTGCGGGATACCGGTAATATCCGCCAGCGCTGTATTTACCTGCTGTTCGAACCGGGGTTCATCGACTGTCAGCGTCTCGGAGTAGAACACAATGGCTAAAGAACTCGGGCTCAGCCCCAGTTCTTCTTCAAGTATCCTGGACCCTGTTGCCGCCTCGCTATCTGTCTCCGCAAATCCGCCTGCCTTCAGGTGAGACATAATCCCGGGAGCAAAAACTGCACCGACAGCAAGCATGACAATCCATATCACTATTACCGCACGGCGGTGTCTATAGACGAAATGACCAATCCAGGCAAACATAATTTAATGTTACTCCGCAACCTTATGAAGAGATATTACCGTATTACCCGGTAACCGGTCTCAGTACCTGGCTATGTCCTGGTAGCTACTCCTCTATACCTGTGTATATCTGCGGTTTCTACAACAGGTACGGAAAAATAAAACGTGCTTCCTTCACCCACCTTGCTTTTCACCCATATCTTTCCCTGGTGCAGTTGAACCAGCGACCTGGCAATTGCAAGTCCGAGTCCGCTACCCGCATAGTAGCCGGATGTACCTGATGCCTGGTAGTAAGGCTCAAATATCTTATCCTGCTCGTCCGGCGGAATTCCCGGCCCGCTGTCTTCAATTTCTACTATCACGCCCGACTGACTATCTTCGCCGGCACGAACTGCTATTCGTTCATTCCTGGGCGTAAACTTACTGGCGTTTTCCATCAGGTTTATGAGGACCTGTTCCAGTCGATGCCAGTCAATGAGGGTTAGCGGTAATGTGTCCGGAAGTTCCAGTTCAAGTTTCTGTTTCTTACGCTGAAGTGCCGGTGCAATCATGGCGGCAACATCACGTATCAACCGGAGTATGTCCGAAGGTTCCCTGTGAATGTCCAGGGTTGCCGTCTGCATTTTCGCGAAATCCAGTACCTCGTTAATCAGTCGTTCGAGTGAGCTAACGCCGACACTGAGGGTCTGAATCATTGGCAGGCGTGAAGCAGACGGGGTTTTACCCTCCTGCTCTATCAGTATATCAGCAGCCACCTTAACGGACGTCAGAGGAGTCTTTAGCTGGTGTGAAGCAGTGACAAGGAACTCAGACTTCATCTGTTCCAGCGTTCTCAGGGCAGCGGCACGTTCTCTCTCCTCGGCGTATAAGCGTGCATTTTCAATACTCATGGCCGCCTGCCTGGTCAGTGTCCAGAGCAGAGCTATATCTTCATTTGAATACGGCTCCTGTGAAAGCTTCGGAGCGAGAATCAAAATCCCGGTTAGACCACCCGGGGTCTTCAAAGGCATATATATTTCACCGCCCAGCTTTTCAAGAAAATCCCTTTCTTTTGCCCTGAGACCCCTGAATTCGGGAAGGATGTCCAGGTCAATGGACCTGAGATGTCCTTCCTCACGTCTCATCCATCTCATCAAAGCACTACCTGTCGCTATTGAGCCGGTGAATAAGTCATTATCTGTTGCGGGATACAGTATGAAGTCGTCAGTCTGCGGCGATGAAAGCAGCAGGAATGCGTTTCTGGCCTGCATAGCGAGAGCTACAACTTCGGTAAGAGCGATAGAAAGACCCTGCAAGTCTATAACACTCTGTGTTTCCATGGTAAACCGCTCCAGGGCTTCGAGATGGTCATACCGCTCCCGGTAGAACAACCTGTCTATCATTCGCTGCACTCTTCTTAATATCGGTTGCAGGGTTAAGGCCAGTACGAAAATAACAGTAATGTTAGCCCAGACGGATACTCCCTGCGTTCCAAACAGTAATGTGAACAGGAAGATAATGCCAACATATACCCCGACCACCAGCGCACTGACAATGCCGTATGACAGGCCCATTCGGAATACGATGCGTATATCCAGTAGCTGATGTCTTACAATTGCCGCTGTGACAAAAAGACAGAACAGGAGGTTGCCAATTATGCCAAGTGGGTAGATATTAAATCCTATTACAGGTAAAAAGTCACTCATACCGCCAATGAGAAAACAGGCGGTACCTACAATAATATAGGCTGCCCGGTTTCTTTCCTGGTGAGAAGGTGAACGCCTGACGGCACGCCACAGATTAAGCACTCCCATCAGTACATAGAAATAGAGTAAGGCGATGAATACGAAGAAAGCCTTGCCCAGAACAGGAGCCGGACCGTAGAATTTCATCTGGTTGCCCTCTACCAGMAGGTTTGTGGGCACCAGRACCATGAACAGTACTATAAGAAAGTATCCACTTATAATAAGCCGTTTTGACGATTTTGCYGTCGCMCGTCTGGTCAGGAGCATTATAAAGTGGTAGTAAAGGACTGCCCCTATGGGACCGKTGGCAAGGGCTACCTTCTGCCAGGGAAGAGCTTCTTCAAGAGAGGGTACAACCCGGAGCCCGAAAACGGCGAAAGCCCAGACTGCCATGGCAAGAAGGAAAAGAGAGACCACGCGATTCAGGCGGTCCCTCCAGTTGCTCCGGAGCACCAGGAAGATAAGAAGTAAATTCAAGATACCCGGGATTAGTGGTACGCATACCCAAAGGCTCATCCCTTATCTCCCCGAGTCGGAACCCTCCCTACTATCCTGGTTAAGCAGGGATTCGAGCACGTCCTCAGAAGCGTTCATATGGGGTGGTTTAAGGTGGGCCAGGTCAAAACCGGCTTCTTTCTTTTCCTGCAGGAACTTCTGGAAACTCCCTCCAGGGAGCAGTGTCAACCTGAGAGGGTCTATCTCAAGCATCTTGCCAACATCTGCATAGTCCGAATCCAGAGCAGCCAGGCTGGCCCCAAACAGGCTTCTGGCTTTTTCGGAATCGTAGCTGTTTTTCAGTTCCAGGTAAAGATGCAGGTACGGCTTGCCACCTTCATACTCCTTGAGAGCTGTCCAGTCGACGAACTCCAGCCCGGTACCGACAATCGCCTTCCATATCGTTCTTTCGTCCAGCCTGGCGAAGCCTGCAAGGTCTATTATGTCATCAGCTCGTGATTCGAAGAGCATCTGGGGCAGGTTCACGTTTACCGAGTCATCACGCAGGGATACTATTCTAACCAGGTCGCCAACCCGGTACCGCAGAAACGGCATGCCATAAAAGCTGGTGAAGACAATCTCATAACATTTACCCGCCTCAACCTCATCGAGAAGTACCGTATTCGGCTGATAATCAGGGTCCTCCTTGTTTCGCTGCCATTCCTCTTCAGGTATAAACTCAAGGAAGACGCCATAGGGAATGAAGGTCATAGCTTTCTTGTTCCAGTTCTGAAAAGCAATCAGCCCGCCTTCGGTGCAGGCGTATAATTCGTAGGGCAATTCGCCCCAGTAATGCATTATCTGGTCACGGTATATGGCAGTATCAGTCCCCGAGCAGAGGATTGCTTTTACCGGCCAGAGGTCCCTGGGCAGTATTGCTCTCTTCTCCATGCGACTTCGAATGACCGCCCTGGCAATTCGCCAGAGTACATTGGGTCGTAACATGGACATGGAAAACGATATAGCTCCCGACCGCTCGGCGAAAGACTCCCCGACTCTAACAAGCACGCTGGTCATGGAACCCAGGAACTCTATGCCGGTCAGCATAGCCATCCTGAAACCTTCTTCGATTCTCTCCTCGAATTCCATTTTTTCAGAGATTTCCAGTGGCGGGATAAGGCGAATCCCCATCCTCTCTATAGCAGCAGATAGAGCTATGCCGGAGAAGTAAGGACTGGGAGGTGTATTATACACACCCCGGTCTCCGGGTTTAGCCCGGACTTCGCCCTTTCTGCGGGCGGCAGCCAGGAGCAGTGCTGTTACTTCGCTATCTCCCAGCACCTCATAGGCACGTTTGGTATACGGAATCCACTTGAATGAACCGGACCTGCCCGAAGTGTGAGCCCAGCATACCGGCTCTTCCGATAAAGTATCTGTTTTTTGCTCATTCAGGAAAGGAGCGTAGTCCTCATATACGGTCAACGGGATAGAGGCACGAAACTCCTCGACATTGGTTGGCGCCGAATCAGCCATAAATTTCTTACCGATGGCCGTTTCTGCCATCAGGTCTATTTCTTCCATGAGCAGATTAGACTGAATCTCCATGAACTCAGGTATGGAGAGATTGAGAAATCCGCAATACTTGCTCCAGATATCCGCCTCACTGCTGGTCCTGTATTCGTCTTTAAACATCGCCTGCCGGGCCTCTCCTTTCTGGTATGAGTACCATCGAGAATGGCTGTTTTTTCTTTCACATGTCATGCTGCCCGGCAAACATGCCCGGAGCACATCTCTGCATTATATCTAACGTATGTTAAGAATCGTGTTAACAAAGTAAATATCTGATGAAATTATGTAAGAGTTTAGACTTTTTTAGGGTTTGTGCTGATTATCCATCCTGGTTGACGTCACTGTTGGAGGGTTGTTGATTAACGGCGGTGGCAACAGTTGTCGGGACAAGAAATTTGTATCCGATACCGCGGACCGTAGCAATGTACTTGGGACTGTCCACTCGGTCACCTAACTTGGAACGCAGGTGCCGCACGTGGACTGTGATGGTATGGGTATCAATCTCTTCCTCCTGCTGTCTTCCCCATATTGCCGCCACAAGTGAACCGTGGGTTACTACCCTTCCGGCGTTATAAATAAGGTGCCGGAGAATCCTTAGTTCGGTAGATGTCAATTGGACCGGCTTCTCATGAACCAGTACCTCACCACGTTCAAAATCCGCCCAGAGGTCACCGGCTGTGAGAGGCCGCTGCCTGCTGTCGCTTCGTCCAACAGCCCTGCGGAGTACTGCTTCAGTTCGTGCCAGCAATTCGACATGGCTGAATGGCTTGCTGATGTAGTCATCGGCGCCCATCTCAAGTCCGCGGGCGATATCAACATCACTGTCCCGTACCGTGAGCATAATCACGGGAACATTGGAGAACTGCCGCAGATTATCCAGGACCGCATATCCATCCATATCCGGAAGGCCGATATCCAGAATGACAATATCAGGCATCTCGGTCTTGACGGTTTCGATTGCGCTTTCGCCATCGTAGGCAATACATATCTGTGCGGTCGGCCAACGGAGATTAATACAGAGTTTAACGGCATCAATGATATTCTGGTGGTCGTCAACTACCAGGACTTTCATGTCGCCTCCTTCCGTTATGCAGATTCATGATCAGTTATCTTTTGTTCTGCAAAAAACGGTTACCAGGCGACACGATTATACTGGGTGTATATACAATATGTCAATTTCGGGCACACTTTTCCCGTCCCGACCGACTGTGCGAACCGGTATACCGGGTATGACTAAGATAGCTGTATGACAGGCACTACCTGTAAAAATACAAATACGGCTAACCGATTATAAGCCGCCAACGCAGATAAAATACTCCGGCCGCAAATTCATCACAGTATCCGTAGAGGGTAGTCCTTCATACTGCAACCAGGTTTTACTGCCGTGCATTCTGAGGAGGAAAGTTCCAGACAATACTTTTAACGGAGAGTGCCCTGGTAGTAGCTGGTAAGCTGCTTTTTTCGCACTTCGGGGTCCGTATAGTCGGGAAGCAGCATCGGAGCAATCCTGCTATCGGCGGCATCCACTGCTTCCAGTTCGCGGTGAAAGGCACGGACATGGTCAAGTATCAACGTCTCCCCGGCGGTATTCTCCCGGGCATAAACAGCGGCTTTTTGCCCCGCTATTCTCCCGAAGACGAGTACATCGAGGAGTGAATTACCCATGAGGCGGTTTGCGCCATGTATTCCGCCGGCAACTTCTCCGGCAGCAAAAAATCCCGGCACAGATGTCCGGCAATCAGCGTCTATTTTCAACCCGCCGTTCTGGTAATGGAGTGTCGGATAGATAAGCATCGGTTCTCTGGCAATATCAATACCATGTCTCTGGAACAGGATATATTTACCCGGAAACTCTCTTTTAACTGTACCTTCGCCGGATAGCTGGTCAATCATCGGCGAATCCAGCCAGATACCAAGTTTGCCGGTTGGCGTGGGCACTCCAAGTCCCCTTTCCAGGCATTCCCTGATACAGGCTGCAGATTCAACATCCCGCGGTTCACGCTCATTAATGAACTGCTGACCGTGTATGTTTAGTAGGTTAGCGCCGGCACCACGGAATTTCTCAGTAATAAGCAGTCCTTCCACCTGTTCGGGGAATACTGCCCCGGTGGGATGGTACTGGACGGTATGCAGGAAAGAGACCTCCACCCCGGCACGGTAACCCATGACCAGACCGTCTGCCGTTGCCCCATAATGATTGGTGGTCATAAATCCACGGATGTGAAGCCGGCCCGAACCTCCCGAAGCCAGCACCGTTGCCTTTGCCCTGACTACAAGGTATTCCTCGGTCTCCAGGTTATAGAGCAGAGCACCGCCGCATCGTCCTTTGTCGTCCAGCAGCAACTCAACAGCCGGAACGAATTCAACTACCGTGATATTCTCCTTGTTGCGGGCTTCATCGCGGATAGTGCGCATTATTTCAGCACCGGTGATATCGCCACTGGAGTGCATCCGCTTTCGACTGGTGCCGCCGCCATGAATCGTCTGCAATCTGCCGTCGGGAAATTTGTCGAACATCACCCCCAGTTCTTCCAGCCAGTGCAGAACGTCCGGTGCCTCCGTAACGAGCGTACGGACAAGCTCCGGTACGCACTGGAAATGACCGCCACCCATTACGTCCAGGTAGTGAAAATACGGGGAGTCTTTTTCGGTCTTGCTGGCTGCCTGGATACCGCCCTCTGCCATTATTGTATTGGCATCCCCATGACGGAGCTTGGTGGCAATAACTACTTTCGCTCCTTCTTCGGACGCAAGCAGTGCGGCCGCTGTACCGGCACCACCCCCACCAATAATGAGGACATCAGTTGTGATATCCGGAATTGAAAGGTCTACACTGTCCGGGTCAACCCTGCTCCTGGCTTCGAAAATATCAGCAAACTCCTCGGGTATAACGTAGCCCTTATTTGGTCCGACACGCAGTGCACGACGCCCGGTTTCCTGGTAGTCGGGGTGATGATTTTTCAAGATTTCGTCACGCTCGTCGAGGGACATCGTGGGGAATTCTTCTCCCCTCTTTTTACGGACGACTCTTTCCGACCTGGTCTGTTCTACTACCTTGATGAGTTCTTTCAACTCCGGTGAATACGGCATTGTTTACTCCTAGAGATACTCTGCGCTGGCCGGGGTCCAGTCTTCTTCAGCCATGGGGGGCTCAATCTCACGTTCCTGGTACAGCTTGCGCAATTCTTCCTCGTCCATTTCCATAAGCTCTTTCAGGTACCGGTCATATTTTGATTCTTTGTTAGAATTAACTGCCCGGGCCAGGTGCTCCGCATGGGGTGCAATCCTGCTCCCGTATATTCTCCTGGCGAGCTGGAAAATATGGTACTGGGGAAGCTCACCCATGCACCGACTGGCGCACAGGCCGCACTGGATACAGTTGAACGAGAGTATTGCCGCTTTAGCGATATCCCCCTTTTTAAGGGCGGCAACAACGTCCATCACCTCTACATCCATCGGGCAGGCTTTTGTACAAAGATTACAGGCAACACAGCGAAACAGCTCGGGATAGAGCTTGAATATTTCCTCCGGTGCCGCTGTCAGTTGGGAAAAATCATAGCTGGCACGGTTGGCAGGATAAAACGGTATCTGGGCCAGGTACATGTCCGGCTCGACCACCGTCTGGCAGGCCAGCCCGGTACGAAGCTTGTATTCTCCGGCTTTCCGGTATACTGTCGGGCAGGCCCCACAGATACCGCCGCGGCAGCCGCAGCCCCGGATGAACTTGAATCCGGCGTATTCCATGGCTTTCATAATGGTCAGAKTCTCCGGTACCATGTACTGCTTACCCATCACATARACCGGTATCAGTTTGCCTGGTCCGGGGACATTCATCCCTTCGGYGGACAGGYCCTTGTCCCTGCTGCCATTTTCTTGCTTCACTTCTGATTTACTCATCAGYATACTCCACGGYTATTGNTTATCCGGCGGMTGCGTCAATCATCTCAAAAAACTGCCGGTGAGTCCAGTTTTTATGCTGTATYGCYTTGGACGGACAGGTAGCGGCGCAGGCTCCGCAGCCTTCGCACAATGCTTCATTAACAGAAGCTAACTTTGTTTTTTCGTCCACCTGTATTGCCCGGTATGCGCAGATTGAGACACACTGCCCGCATCCGGTGCAGGTCTCTTCATCTACCGAGGCTATCGTGGGTTCACGGAGTAGTTCCTCCCGGGAGAACATGGCCAGTACTTTGCTGGCAGTGGCACTTGCCGATGCTATTGTATCCGGCAGGTCACGGGGCCACTGCGCGGTACCTGCCAGAAAGATACCGGATGTCAAACTCTCAACAGGACGCAGTTTAATGTGCGCTTCTGTCAGGAAACCATGCTCGTCAGAAGCAATATTAAGCCTTCGCCCCAGTTCCCGTGTACTGGTCCGGGGTACTATCGCACGAGCCAGTACCACCATGTCGGCCATAATCTCTATCTTTTTCCCGACCAGTGTATCCACTCCGACGACCCGAATCCCGTCACCTTCACGGTACATCATCGATACATCGCCCTTCATGTAAAGGATACCGCCTTCGTTCATCGCATCCTGCACAAATTCCTCGAAGTCCCTGGCATCGGACCTGATATCCTTGTAGAAGATATATACCTGGCCATCGGGAACAGCCCGGCGATAGAGCAGGGCTTGCTTGGCAATATACATGCAGCAGATGCGGGAACAGTATGACTTGCCGTGTTCCGGGTCACGGGAACCGACACATGAAATGAAGACTACTTCACGCGGTATCCGTCCGTCGGAAGGCCTTCTTACTTCACCACCGGTCGGACCATTTGGAGATAGGATTCTCTCGAATTGAAGTCCATCAATAATATCAGGGTCATCCGGTATGTATTCGGGAATACCCTTTGAAAGCAGTTCATACCCCGGTGCGGCAACAATTGCCCCGATTCCTTCTTCAACCACCGTGTCCGAATCTTCGTAGTTTATGGCATCTGCGGGACAAATCTCCCGGCAGGCACGGCACTCGTCACCCGTGAAACGGAGACAGGAGTCAGTGTCTATTCTCGGGCAGAACGGCATCTTATCCGTGGCTGGTATCTCGATTGCCTTGCGTTTCGTAAGGCCACGGTCAAACTCCGAGTCAACCGATACCGGACACTGTTCCAGGCATAACCCGCAACCGGTACAGCGGTCTCTGTCCACGAAACAGGCCTTCCTGCGAATCCTCACATTGAAATTACCGATGTACCCGGTGACCTCCTCTATTTCCGAGAAAATATATATCTTTATCAGGGGATGGTTTATAACCTCTGATATCCTGGACGCTACCAGGCAGGTCGCCCTCTCCAGGTCGGGAAACGTGCCTGCCAGTTGCAGTGCATGTCCCCCTAATACGGTATCACGCTCAACGAGGACCACTTCACGTCCGCCTTGAGCGATATCCAGTGCTGCCTGAATACCGGCAATCCCGCCACCGATAACAAGGGCTCTCCTGGTAATGGGAATAGCGGAGGGCACCAGCCCCCTGTTCAATCGCAGTTTTTCAATCGTAGCCCGGATTATGGTTACGGCCTTACGTGTGGCGGTCTCTTTCTCGTGAGTATGAGGCCAACTGCACTGTTCCCTGATATTGGCCATTTCAACACGGTATGGATTAACACCTTCCAGTGCAGCAGCCCTGCGGAACGTCTGCAGGTGGAGCGATGGGGTACAACTGGCAACTACAATATCGGTAAGTGCATGCTCCCGTATCGCTTTGCGAATCAGGTCCTGTCCGGGGTCCGAACACATATAGATGTAGTCCTCGGTATGGACTACACCGGGATATTCCCTGATTTTGTCTGCCACATAGTTTACATCAACCGTTCCGGCGATATTTGTGCCGCAATGGCAGACAAAGACCCCTATCCTTTTACTATCCCTGGCCATCATGCACTACCAGTAACGGGTCTCTCGCATTCTCCGGATTTGAAAGGAGGGCTATCACCTTACCTGCTGCACCACCTCCCTGGGCAACAGTGTCCGGTATATCCTTTGGTCCCTGAGCCACACCAGCCATAAATATACCCCGTCGTGATGTTTCCAGCGGATTCATCTTCGCGTGATTCTCGGTGATAAAACCATATACATTAACGTCAATACCCAGTTTCCCGGCCAGGTTAAAAATCCCCTCGCTGGGAACTATTGCCATACCCAGCACTACCAAATCGCAGGAAATTTCTACCTGCTTCCCGGACAGAGTATCCGCTCCCTGCACTACCAGCTTCTCACCATCGCGGTATACGCGTGACACCTTCCCCCGGAGATAAAGCACACCCTCATCCACTACCCGCTGCATGAACTCCTCGTAGCGTTTCCCTGTAGTCCGGGTATCAATGTAGAAGACATAGGCCTGACTATCGGGTACGGCTTCAGTGTAAAGTAACGCCTGCTTTGCCAGGTACATGCAGCATACCCGTGAGCAGTAAGATACCCCATGCTCGGGGTCGCGGGAACCGACACATGAAATAAAGACCACCTCCTTCGGCGTCTTCCTGTCGGACGGGCGGAACACTTTTCCCGCACTGGGGCCACCGGGCGAGAGAATCCTTTCGAACTGGATACCGTCAATGATATCCGGGTCCTCGGCATATTCCGAAATCTGTCTGGCAGGCATGAGTTCAAAGCCGGTTGCTACGATAATCGCACCTGCTTCTACAGTGACAATCTCATCCTGCTGCTCCCAGTCGATAGCACCCGAAGGACAGAGTTTTTCGCAGATGCGGCATTGCGGCGGTTTCTTACCCTCTTTATTATCTTCGATAAACTGCCGGTATTTTATGTAGCGGCAGTGGTCGGTATCAATTACCGCCTTGGACGGTACCGCCTGGGGAAACGGGATATAGATTGCGGTACGCTCTGCAACACCTGCTTCGTATTCGGAAGGCACCTTTTCCGGACATTTTTGCCAGCAGATGCCGCAGCCGGTACATATATCATGGTTGACTTTTTTTGCCTTCTGCAGGATATCTACCCGGAAATTCCCTATTTCACCACTAACATTCTGCACTTCGGCGCAGGTTATTAACCTGATATTGGGGTGCTGAGAAACCTCCACCATCTTGGGCGTAAGGATGCATTGCGGACAGTCCAGAGTCGGAAATACCTCGGCATACTGCGCCATGTGTCCACCGATACTGGGACTCTTTTCTACCAGGACTACCTCAATCCCCGCATCAGCGGTATCCAGTGCAGCCTGGATACCGGCAATACCGCCACCGATGACCAGTGCCCGCTTCGTAACCGGAGCATTACTGATTAGTATTGGCTCTGCCGTACTCAGGTCTTTTCCCTCTGAAGAAATGCGCCCGACCAGCTCGTCAATTGGCTCTCCGTTACCGGAAGGTCTCAAATCGACCAGCCTGACATGTTCAGGCTTCAGTTCAGCCGATGATACTGCTTTGCGGAATGCTTCTTCGTGGAGCGACGGTGAGCAACTGGTGATGACTACCCCGTCCAGTTGTTGTTCTATCACCATCTTACTGACGTATGCCGGTTCCGGCCCAAGACACAGGTCGGGGAAGACCTCGGCATGGACGACACCTGACAGCTTCGAGACAGTTTCCCATAGCCGTTGTATTGAAGGTAATGACAGAGGACAAAGGCTACAGTGACAGAGAAAAACGCCGATCCTCCTCATTCGTCATGCCTCCCCGGCTATCAGTCCCTTTTCACGGAGTAGCCCCTCAGCGTCTCCGGGATTCTCTTTGAAGCCGCAAAGCTCAGGGGAAATCCCGAGTGAAAGGGCCAGGAGCTGGGTAAAGTATATTATCGGAAGTGATGTGGAATCTCCGTACCTGGTCATGAAGGCAGCCTGTCCCTGTCCCAGGTTGTGGCTGCACAGCGGACAACTAACAACGATAGCTTCGGCACCCAGCCTTGCTGCCATGCCCAGAATTGTATGGGCACGCTCCGTTATGGAGTCCGCATTATTTACTATTTCATAGGCGCCGCAGCAATCGGTAGCCAGCGGAAAATCAATGACGGTGGCCCCCAGTGCTTTGAGTAAGTTCTGGAGTACCACCGGTCTTTCCACGCTGTCAATGGCTGCATCAGCGGGCCGTGTCAGCGTGC
Source organism: Dehalococcoidia bacterium (assembly GCA_011192055.1). The sequence goes on along the minus strand of DUES01000156.1, from coordinate 8,997 downwards.
AGCCGTAATAAGCCGCCACTTTAAGTCCTTCAAGCGGTCTGGTTACTTTCGTTTTAATGGTTTCCCACCCTACGTCGTCCCGCAGTACCTGCAGCAGGTGAACGACCTCCACCTGCCCATCGTAATCGATTTCCTCGTCCATGAAGCTGTTAAGTGTGTCAAGATTTTCAGGGTGGTTCTTCAGTAAAAGGTCCGCCCTTTTCAGCGTGTTATAGCAGAAGGAGCACAGCGTCACCAACCGGTTGTCCCCCTGCTCCCGGACGCGTATCAGGTTACGCACCGGAGCGACGTGGTGAATAAGGTCGTCATCTGCCAGGGAGTAGACGGTGCCGCAGCAGTTCCAGCGGGGAAGCTCCACCAGATTGACACCCAGCAGTGTCATCGCAGCCAGGGCTGATTCCTCGAAATTCCGTGCACGGGTTTTAAGTGTGCACCCCGGGTAGTAGCTCAGATCCATCCTTATCCTAACCCGTAAACTTTCTAAATCCGCTAACCAGAGCTATCTGTGGCAATCCGGCAATATCTTCCCGGTCCAGTTCGGAAAGTGAAACATGGTCGACATTTTTTCGCAATGACAACTGGCGGAGAGCTTCCATGACTCGCGCGATGTCCACTCCCTTGGGGCAGCGTACCGAACAGGCAAGACAGGAGGCGCAGCACCAGATTGTCCGGCATTCGGCAATATCATCAGCCAATCCCAACTGGACCATACGCATCACCTGGTTTGGAAGAAGGTCCATTTCTGCTGACATCGGACAGCCGGCAGAACACTTGCCGCACTGGTAGCAGAGATTAATATTCTGCCCGCTCAGTTCGGCAACCTTGTCCCTGAATTCACCCTGCAGGCTTTCCCTGGACAGCTTGACTCTCATATCCAACTCACAGACAGGCAAGAACTGTTTGGGGATACCGGACTGCCCGGTACCCGTCTCTTAACTCTAGGATAGCACAACTCGTGCTCACGGAGAAGTGATGTTAATCCTGTTTACCGGTATTACGGGCAGAATCCCAATCCGCTCAAATGCGATAAAGACTACGGTATAATGCAGGCAGCACATTTTCAGAGGTTGCACACCTGGCAGGGTTATGAAAAAGGTGTGAAACACCGGAAACTAACCATAATTTCGTATCTGGACGGTACGTCATTTTTCGTAAAAAAGGGCTTTAGGTAACCTGCTAGAACCGCTTGACTACTTTCCCGTAGTTCAGAATCATGTCATAACGCCGGTACAAGGCCATTAACGGCTTGTTTACGGCGAGCTTGTGCCACGGGTCGATAGTTGAAGCGGAATTAAATTCTGCGAAGCCGGAACCCTGCCACGCTTCTTTGGTAGTACCACCGGGCGGGACTTCAATCAGTTCCATGAGCGAAGGTTCCTGTCCTTCTTCGGGACTGGGAATGACGCGCAGTGACATCCCCGGCACCGGTGGACCCTGGACCGCTTCCATCGGTGTTTCCAGCCTGATAATACCGGTGCAGATACGGTGCCCGCGAGGTCGGTCCATGGTGCCGATAATAAGGTCGCCTTCTTTCTCGAACGTAATATCTGCCAGTTTCTTGGGAAATCCCCATATCTCCCGGCCCGCTGCCATGGGCATATCGGTGTTGAGCACAATATGTGCAATATATGACCTCGGGTCTCCCTGCCACAGGCAGCTTACGCCAAGAATAACTTCATCGTAAGGCCCGAGAGTGCTGAACGGGTACTTTATGAACGTCAGGTGTGCGACTGCCGGAGAGTTGATTTCCAGTCCTTCCGGTAATATATCCAGTACGGCATCTTCATCCGTTTCATACGAGAAAGCGATTGCCTCCACGTCGGTGTAATAAATCGGGGGTTTACAGTACAGTGGAGCGTCAACGGGCATACTGAATCCAACATTACCTTTGTTTAATCGTCCGCTTTTCGGCATTGCATCACCTCCTGTGCCRTAATCYRTRTTGTTTTCCTGACTTAAATAAGTTGCTGCTATTCTAGTCCCTGCCTCTGCACGATGTCAAAAAWRCCGTCAGTGAACAGACATGTACGCGGTAATTCTTGTAGCCTGCTCCATCGGATTAATCTGTACTTTTNCCGTAAACTGGMATTCATTCTCCGGCAAYAATRYCTTCCGGWATCAGTGAAAAYACYACTGYGTCATGTATTTCATCATGGACAACAATTAACGCAGTTCGGAGTACGGGAGTGTGAAGAACGGTATCACGCGCTCTYTGGGTGCTCGCGGGCGCAGGTTCCGGAAGAATTCACGTGTATTCTCTTCAGCCGGTGCATAGGGGKTYATACGAAGYRYTCCYTTCCAGACGTCAATCACCTCGTTCGGGCTGCCGGCAACAGGACGCCAGCTKGCCACTATCGGTAAKGCCGCTCCACCYTGTTCCAGGCCGGWGACAAAAGCGTCCCACTGATTTGGAGCAACTTCCAGTATCGCCTGGCTGTAAGCACCCAGGGGTGTTTCCCGGCTCTCCTCCGCCGCTCTGTGTAACGTCTCCGGCGGAATCGGGCCAAGCGGCCCAAGTAACCGTGAACGCCTCTCCGGAGCAAACTCTTCGAGTTGAGCCGCATATTCTCCCCATGCAGCATCCCGGCTTGCTCCCGAACGAAAAGCCTTCAGCGCCTCCATGTCGTCGAACTCAAGCACATGCCTCACCTGGCAGAACCACTCAAGGTCGTTGTACCAGGCAATGATTAACCGGCACCCCAGCCGGTGACATACCGGCACGAATTTTTCCCGGCAGAACGCCACGAAATTGTCCAGTGTTTCCGGGCTGGCTGGCAGCAGGTTCATTGTTTCTTCAAGGTACAGCATCGCAGTCCTCCATAACGGTCATGATATTTTCCATCAGCATACAATGTGACCAAACAATACATTACTCTCATATGGACGTCAATACGTATCTCTTAACAGTGCAGGAATTGAATGGTAGTAACAGCTTTTTGACGTTCGTTGTCACGATGGGATAGTATTGGCAGAGTTACAAGGGAAAACTCATAAGGTAGCCTTACGGGTAACGAAGGAGAAAAACATGAAGCTGTTCGAGCCGATAACTATACGAGGTATGCGGGTGCCTAACCGGATTGTGTATCCCGCAATTCAGATGAACATGGGCCTGAACAGCCGGCGTGCCCGTGCTTTTTATGCGGAGCGTGCCGCGGGAGGTGCCGGACTGGTAATAACGGCCAATACCGCCATAGACAACCTGGCATCAGAGGAACAGTGGGACGGTGCGCAGGGACTGGCTGATTTCGTCGGGCGGCTGCGAAACCTGACCGACCAGGTCCACGAAGCCGGTGGCAAAATGGGCCTGCAACTCTGGCAGGCGAACCGTTTCCCGCAGGGAAGGGGTACCCAGGTTTCCAGCAAGGAAATGTACCCGGACAGCGGCAACCGAATTGCACCTTCGGCTATTGAAGATATGCGTGAGCTGACGATTCCCGAGATAGAAGCCATTATCTACCGGTTTGCCAAGGGGGCAAGGAACGTACGTGATGCCGGTTTCGACTGCGTAGAGCTGCACGGCGCACACCGCTATCTCCCCTGCCAGTTCACCAATCCGGACCTGAATAAACGCACGGATAAGTACGGCGGAGACCTGGCTGGCCGGATGAAATTCGGTATAGACCTGGTAACAGCCGTTCGTGCATTTGTCGGGCCGGACTTCCCGGTCCTGTTCCGCCTGGGAGCCCTGGATATCGACGGTGTAACCCATCCCGACAGTATTACCTACGCGCAGGAACTGGAAAAAGCCGGAGTAGACTGCCTGGATATTTCTACGGGCGGTTGGGGTAAGGTTCCGGTTTCCCCCGTGAAGCGTAACGAGATGGGCTCGCTGGTCTTCCTTGCCGAGGCTATTAAAAAGGCAGTCGGCATCCCCGTAATAGCAGTGGGTCGCATCAATACCCCCGAAGTTGCCGAGGATATTTTAACTAAAGGACGGGCGGACATGGTGGCAATCGGGCGTCAGTTAATCTGTGACCCCTTCTGGCCGAAGAAGGTGAGAGAGAACCGATTCAATGAAGTGGTTGCCTGCGACTCCTGTAATATCAACTGCTACTCACCGGCGTTCGAGCGCAAGCTCCCCGAAAACCCACCCCTGTGCAAGTTTAACGAGCGGGTTGGCCGTGAATGGGAGATACCGGCACCTGAATAGTCAGTAGACCACCTATTTCCTGCGCAGTTCATTGATATAGGCATACAGGTACCAGCTGGCTATACTCCGGTACGGTCGCCAGTTTTCTGCGATTTCCCAGGCGCGTGACGGAAAATCGTCCTTTTCCAGGCTGTACAGTTCTTTCATGGCAGTGCGGATACCGAGGTCGTCAATCGGAAATACGTCCGGCCGGTTCAGCGAGAACATCAGGTACATCTCGACTGTCCACCGGCCGATGCCCCTGACACGCGTAAGCGTTTCAATAACTGCTTCGTCGTCCATTGCTTCAATCTGCTTTAAGTCAATCTCGCCGGAATTTATCTTTGCAGCAAGGCCGTGGAGGTATTCGGCTTTACGAGCCGATAGACCGGTAGACCGGAGGTCTTCATCAGAAAGCCCGCTTAGCTGGATGGCATCTATTTCTCCGCCATCAAACAGTGCTTCCAGCCTGGTGCGGATTGCCCGGTATGCATAACCGGAAAGCTGCTGGCTTACTATTGCGTTTACCAGCGAAACGAAACCGGATTCCCCTTTTGCCAGGCGGCACGGTCCAATCTGCCGTATTATGGCGGCAAGTTTTGGGTCGCTTTCTGAAAGCCTTTGTGTGGCCAGTCGGAAATCAGGGCCAGTCGACTGCGTCAAAGGTAACTCCCAGCATCCGGGTTATTTAAGGTCGGCAAGAAACTCCACCATTACACTATTTACTTCGTCCGGCTGTTCCTGCTGGGTCCAGTGACCGCAGTCCCTGACAAGATGCCGTGTGAGGTTAGGAACAACTGCCTCCATACCCTGAGTAGTCTCCGGTTTTAGTATCGGGTCACCTTCGGCGCTTATCATCAGGGATGGAACGGTTATCTGCGTACCGTCAAGATGAGCGGTCAGTTCCCAGTTTCGGTCCACATTGCGGTAGTAGTTAATTGGTCCCGTAATACCGCCCTTCTCAAAGGCATCGGCAAATACCTTTATCGTTTCATCAGTTATCCATTCCTGCTGCACGGCTATATTACGCAGCGTCTGGTTCAGCCAGCCCGTAATATCCGGTTCAATATCCGCCTCGGCACGACCCGGCTCCTGGAAATAAAGGATGTAATTAAAGCGTCCATCCGGTAATTTTTTAAAAGACTCCGTTGGCCGCTCCCGTGCGTGCCCGTGGAAGGGGATGTTCAGAGAAATCACCCGTTCGACCCGGTCCGGGTGCATCAAGGCCATTGGCCAGATGATTACCCCACCCCAGTCGTGCCCCACGATGACTGCCTTCTCAAGCTCCAGGGCATCCAGCAGGCCTGTCATATCTGCTACGAGGTGCTCCATGTCATAAGCCTGTATACCTTCGGGCTTGTCCGTCTCCCCGTAGCCGCGCATATCCGGTGCTATCRYCCGAAAGCCGGCTTCTTGTCTACCGGAATATCCAGGAGAGAGTAAAGCACCTGGCGCCATTCCTGTGGCTGGACAATGACCCCTATCTGGTTATAGAAGATGGCAGGTTGTTGTGGATTCAGGATACTTATACCGTGAGCGACCGGTATCCCTATTCTCAACCTCTGGCTAATGGTCTGAACTATATTCGGAACAGTGTCAAGGTAGTTATCGATGCTTATAATGGCACCACAACATTCTATGTAGCCGACAGTGAAGACGCCTTGCTCCGGACCTACCAGTCGATATTCCCCGAACTATTTGTCGATTTTGAGGAGATGCCGGAATTCCTTCGGGAGCACCGTCGCTATCCTGAAGATATGTTCTCTATCCAGAGTTTGGTCTACCAGACGTACCACATGAACGATGCCAGAATTTTTTACAACAAGGAAGACCTCTGGGCACTTCCGAAAGAATATTACGCCGACCGCGAGCAGTTGATGGAACCTTATTACGTGAATATGCGTCTTCCCGGAGAGGACAAGACCGAGTTCCTCCTGATGCTGCCGTTTACGCCGGTAAACAAGAACAATACTATCGGCTGGCTTTCAGCACGGTGCGATGGCGAGAACTATGGCAAACTGCTTGCCTATCATTTCCCCAAGGAAAGGCTGGTTTACGGCCCAAGCCAGATAGAGAACCGTATTCAGCAGGATACTGTCATCACGGAGCAACTTGCCCTCTGGGGACGAGGTGGCTCACGGGTTATTCGCGGCAACCTGCTGCTGGTACCGCTGGGAGAGTCTATCCTGTATGTTGAACCGGTATTTCTCCAGGCCGAAGCCGGAGGACTTCCCGAGCTGAAGCGTGTCATCGTTGCGGCAGGTGACCAGATTGTCATGGCACATACACTGGAGGAAAGTATTGCCCTGGTGTTTGGCGCTACACCTCCACCGGCAGTCGAACCAGAACCCGAGACAGAAATCGAAGAGGAGACCCCTTCGGGTGAGACAGAACCCGTAGAGCCGGTGTCTGAAAGCATGTCTGCCCTGATAGCGGAGTTCCGATTGCACTATGACCTTGCAATAGACTATCAAAAGGCAGGCAACTGGGCTGGCTACGGGCTGGAACTGGAGGCACTGGAGGATGTACTGGCCAGGCTGGAAGAACTGACAAGTGCCGGGCAGGAATAGACATTCAGGCAGTCCTGCTCCCTGATTCATATTCTGCCTTTCATTACGTGATTTTCTTTATGTGCGGAGAATACCCTTGGGACAGTTTCAGAAGACCCTGGTGCAATGTGATTTCGACGGTACGGTAACCGAAGAGGACATCAGCTTTATGCTTCTCGACGCCTTCGCCGAAGGCGACTGGCGGCAGTATATTGAGGAGTACGATGCGGGAAGAATAACCGTCGGACAGTTCAACTCACAGGTCTTCGGCTTGGTCAGGGCTGACCGGCAGACACTCCTGGACTATGTCAGGGACAGGGCAGTAGTCCGGCCCGGATTCAAAGAGTTTGCAGAGATGTGTCACCGTAACGGGTATCGACTGGTCATCGTCAGTAACGGCCTGCAGTTCTACATTGAGCAAATCCTGGGCGACATGGGTATGAATGATGTCGAAGTGCATGCCTCACAGACCCGGTTCTTCCCCGGTAAGCTGCGGGTTGAATATATAGGACCCGATGGTTCGATAGTGGACGCCGGTTTTAAAGAAGTCTATACCAACACGTTTCTTTCCGAGGGGTACCGGGTGATATATATCGGCGATGGCAGTTCGGACTTCTCTCCGGCCAGTCTTTGCCACGAGGTGTTCGCAGCACGTAATGCCGACATCCTGCTGAGACGGTGTTATGAAGGAAACGTTGAGTGTAAGCCATTTTCCGATTTCCATGATATCATCCGCCAGATTGAGTCACGGTAACAGGATAATGAAAGTGGTCCTGCATATCTGCTGTGGTGTCTGTGCTGCGGGAGCTGCCGCCAGACTGATGGAAGAAGGCCACGAGGTTTACGGATTCTTCTACAACCCGAACATCCACCCCCCTGAAGAGTTTCAGCGAAGGCTGGAAGTTGCCCGACGGGTAGCTGATGAATTCGGTCTCCCTCTGGAGGCTCCGCCATATCAACCGGAAGACTGGCATCGGGAAGCCGACCACCTGGCAGATGAGCCCGAAGGCGGGAAAAGGTGTGATATTTGTTTTCGCTTGCGACTGAAGGAGACACACCGCTGCATGCTGGAACAGGGAGCCGATGCCTTCACCACGACCCTGACAATCGGTCCGCGTAAGTCTGCCGATACGATTAACCGGATAGGTCTTGAAACAGGCGGAGATACCTTTCTGGCGAGAAATTTCAAGAAAAAAGGCGGTTTCCAGAAAGCGATAGAGATGGCCAGACAGTGGGAACTCTACCGCCAGGACTACTGTGGCTGTATCTACAGCATGCGAACCGGCTGATTGTACGGGCGTTCAACTGCCACGCCATCGTACTATAGAGTTTGATACACTTTCCAGTGATTAAAAGCACGCATTTACGTCTTCATACATGCTTTTAATTACTGTTTTCGTGCCGGGCAGATCCTTCGGTAAAGTCAGCAACGACCCGTCGTGTATACTCCCTGACATCCCGTGGGGGTTCGGTGTAAGTATCACGCGATACCAGCACCAGCGATGACGTGGGACACTTGTAGACGCAGACGCCGCAGCCTATGCAGAGGTCAGGATTAAGCACCGCAATCATTCCCCGCCTGTTATTGGCTGAGGGAGACTCCTCCAGTTGAATTGCCCCCATTGGACAGCGGTCGGCACAAAGTTCACAAGCACGGCATGTTTCAGGATTGGTCTTCACCAGGTAGCTGGACGGGCTCATCCCCTCAGAGTGCTTCAGTATATGGAATGCTTCCAGGAAAATACAGCAGCACTTACAGCAGTTACAGATTGTGTCTACTCCTTCCTGGTAATTGGAAACGCCGTGCACCAGTCCCTGCTCGGCACAACTTTTCAGGATATCTTCGGTTTCCCGGCGTGTTATCTGCCTGCCCAGGCCATTCTCCACCGTGTAGCGTCCGAGTCGACCGAAGTGGAGGCAGACTTCGGTGGGGTGCTTGCAGTCCTCATGTGCCGGGTCAACGTTCTTTCGGTGCTTGCAGGCACAGTGAGACACCGCAAAGTAGTCCTGTGAATCGAGAACCTTGACAACCTCCTCGTAGGGCATAATCTGACGGGTATCCTGTATCGTTTCCTGGATGGGCAGCACCCTCAATCCCTTCAGGTGAGTTAAATCATACTTATCGAAGAAACCGTTATAATAATATTGATTTACCAGTGGGGCTATCGCGCTGGTTGTATCGTCAGTGCTGCCTGACCAGAAGGCGCTGCGCAAATAAATGAATAAAGAATCATTCATGCTGTACCGGACTGTATCCGGTGTCACGGTCCGGAAAAGTATGCCCCTTTTTGCCAGTTCATCCAGTTCCGGTCCCAGTTT